>JASHPA010000045.1 GCA_030038365.1 Nitrososphaerales archaeon | reverse complement strand
CGGCGCCGAGCGTCTTCCGGGACTCGTTTTGTATTATCCCAGCGATGTCTCCGGCCGTCGTCCCCGGGACGACAGTGCTCTTCACGACGACGAGGCGGTATCCTTCTGCGGTCCTCAGCGCGCGTCCGAGTCGCTTCGCGGAACTCCGGATGTACGAGAGGTCTATGGCCCCCGACGCGTCGCTGGGGGTCCCCACTGTGAGAAAGATGATGTCCGCCTTCGCGGCGTCCTCTAGCCTGTGATGGATAGTAAGCCGGCCCGCCCCGAGAGCCCTGCCTAGGATCTCCTCGAGGCCCTCCTCCTCGAAAGGCACTCTCCCCTGTGCTATTGACCTGAGCTTCTCTCTGTCGATGTCGACCCCAATGACCCTGAAGCCGCTCTCGGCCAGACAGACAGCCGTCGAGAGCCCGACGTATCCAAGGCCTACGAAGGAGATGAGGGGTCTGGGCAACGCGGAAGCGCGAGCGCGCCGGCGCCACGCTTTAAATTCCTTCTCGACCAGTCGCCATCTTCTCATTCACCAGTCTTCAGAGCGACGGCGGTCTGTATCGCCGTGGTTCGCGGGGTCATGTACTTGAAGGCAAGACTCCAGAAGACCAGGACCCAGGCTATGAACAGGACATATCCGGCATAGACGTGGACCGTGTTGCCGAGGCTGACCCCGAGGAATTCGAACGTGAGGAAGACCAGTACCAGCCTCAGGATGTTGATGAGGAAGACCCCTATGAAGCCTATGGCGAGCAGTATAGTCAGCCTCGCCCTGGAGGGCTTGGTGTCGAGCAGCGCCATGGTCGAGAGCATCCCGAACGCAAGGACGCCCTGGATACCGGTGCAGTCGCTCTCCACGTCGAGCAGCAGCGTCTTCGGTCCGCTGTTGAGCGCGACGATGTGGCCCTGTGCCGAGGCCGGAATCCCGAGGAGGTGCATCGCCGTGACCATCACACCAGCCATCCAGTCCTGGAGGGCCACGTAGTTCGGGATGTTGTTCTCCAACTGGTAGCCCAGCAGGAGAACTATACCGTAGATCGCGGGCACCCAGAAGAGCCTGAAGGCGCGCAAGCCGTAAAAGATCGTGACCAGTGCTGAAAAGACGACGAGCATGTCTACCAGGCCGAAGACGGAATGGAAGTACGCGTTCTCCCCATAGTCCAGGCCGATGGCGGCCAACCCTAGGAGCACTTCCCAGCGCTTTCCCCTAGTGTCGAGCGATTTCACCTTCTCCCACTGCATGATGAACCAGGCGAAGAGGGTTATGCACATGATGAAGAGGTACGGATAGTCAAGCCCCACCGCGGGAATCAATGCAGGGATGAGGAACCCTAGGAAGATAGCGACGAGGAAGTAGGTGGACCTGGCCTGGCCTAGGAGAACGGACCTGTCCAGTGGAAATGTGCTCAAAAGCTCAATCTAGGTACGAAACACAGTAGCAGATAAGCTTCGTGTCCGTTTTGATAACACAGTGGTGGGAACAAGGATCTTCCGACACGGCGGGTGCCCCTTTCGCCGGTCCCTAACTGGCCCGTCCGGTTAGACCTTGGGCGCTGAGATCACATTCTTCTTCTTGAGCAGGACCAGCGCGAGCAACGCTGCCGCCGCTACTCCTGCCACCGGGACGGCTCCGAACTGGGGCGTGTCGAAGTGGACCGACCCGTCGTAGAAGATTGCAGGGATCACGAACTGCGTGACCGAGGTGCCGCAGGCCACTGCACCCTCGATGTCCACCTCGTAGCTCCCGGGGGCGCTCGTTGGGTTGAAACTGGGCGAAATCAGCGCGCTATCGGATAGTGCCCACCAGTAGTATGGGCCCTCCGGGCTCACGTTGTTGGGCGGGTTACCCAGACTGCTATTGAGGGTGAAGCCGCCGACGTTCTCCCCGAATGGGATGGTGAAGGTATCGGTCGCAGATACATTGATCGCGGGGCCAAGGTTGTTGTTAACGGTGTTGTCACCAGGCTGTCCTCCAAACGCCACTGGCCAGCTCAGCGAGTACCCGTTCGCCCCTCCAAGGTAGTACGTGCCGGTGGGGCCAGTCACGGTGATCTGGTGGACCAGATAGAACTGAAGCGGATCGGTCGAGTTGCAATCCTCCAGGGTGAAGTAGCACGTAGCGCTTGCACCATTGCATTCCGAGACATCAGCACAATCCCCCGGAATGGACCCTCCAGCGGGGGCGCAGGTAAAGGTGCTCGACGATGTGGCGTTTAGCACTATGTTTATCGTCTCACCAGGAGTTATGGAAGTCGGGGTCACCTGAAAGTCAGGGCCATAATACGTCATTGCGGCGGCTGCGGGAGCGCCAATCAGTGCGACCAACGCGAAGGCCGCGAAAACGACAGTGAATCTGGTCCTCATCGGCTGTTACCGCTCCCGGAGGCCATATAACGGTTCCCGATTATTGGTTCACATAGGTGAATCGCAAATCCATATGGGCACCGAATAATCGCCATACTTCCGACCCCTCCAT
This sequence comes from Nitrososphaerales archaeon, assembly GCA_030038365.1. Taxonomy (GTDB): domain Archaea; phylum Thermoproteota; class Nitrososphaeria; order Nitrososphaerales; family Gagatemarchaeaceae; genus Gagatemarchaeum. The sequence continues at coordinate 16,561 of JASHPA010000045.1, read as the reverse complement.
CGTTTCTCCGACCTTTGCTCTCCGTGCTGCTGGAACTGAACGATTATCTGACTCCGATGAGTCTGATAAGCTCAATTCAAGATGTCCAGCAGCTTGGAGGCACCCACCGACCATGAAAAGCTCGTGAGCGCTCTCCGCCTCCCTGCCTCGCCCATTCTTCTTGCCTTCCCTTCGTCGGAAAGAAGCTCCAGCATGCGTCTCGAAAGCCCTTCCACGTCGTTCTCCGCCACCAGATAGCCCGTCACCCCGTCCTGGATTGCCTCGGGCACTCCTCCGGAGAAGGACCCAATCACAGGCTTCGAGAAGAGACCAGCCTCCAGGTAGACTGTCCCAAAGCCTTCGATGTCCCTCTTTTGGGACCTCGGGACCATCACGAACAAATCTGCCCGTTCGTAGGCCTGCGAAAGCGCACCTCCCCGGAGGGTCCCTGGCATGCTCACGCAATCGGTCAGGCCCAGCTTCGCGACCAGTGCCGCGGTTGAGGCATAGGCGGGCCCGTCCCCCACTATCTCCAGGCGCGCGCCGGGGACGCTTACGGTGACCGCCTTGAACGCCTCCAGAAGAGTGTCCAGGCCCTTTCGTTCGACCAGCCTCCCGACGAAGAGCACCGCCTTTCCATCCCTTGGGCTCTCTTTGACGGTCGCTGTGGCGGAAGCCGGGTCGACACCCGGATAGAGTACCTCCGTCCTCGCTCCTATCCAGGAAGGAAGCAGTGAGCGCGTAAACTTGGAGTTGACGACCACCCGGGAGGCAGCAGCCCCCGACGCGAGCAGGAAGAGCCACGCAGCGGTCCCCTCGGCCGAGAGCAAGTCCTTCCCATAGAAGAAAACCGCTGTGCGCAGTCCCATTATCCTAGACCCGACGAGTATCGCCAGCCCGGTGAGCGTAAGGCCACCGGACAGCAGGAAGACAGACTGGATCGATTTCGCTGACGATATCCTCGCGATGGAGGAGAGGGTTCGCGTGAGGGCCAGAGGGGACGAGGACAGCCGGTGCAGGGTGCCTCCATGGAAGTCCTCGGAGCCTTCGTCCCGGCCTCTCGAGAGTGAGACGACCTCGACGAGATTTCCCGTCGACGACAGCTCGCTGGCGTAGTGCACCGCACGGCCTTCTATCCCCCCGACGTTTTGAGGTGGGTCGAAGGTAACAATCATTATTCTCATTGCGAGATCGGTCCCCTCCAGTCGCCTCTACGAGATGCCGCGAGGGAGAAGGACTGTTAATATGCGTTGGAAGAGGATGGATCCTCCTGCGCTCAGGAGGGAGTGTCGATGGTCACGAGCCGGCCCACAGCGTCCTTGAACGAACCGGAACCTTTGAGCGACGGGTACTTGGTCTCGAGCTCCTGGAGTATCCGTTCCTCGACGTATCTGGCGCCGCCTTGGAGTATCTCGTTGAGCAGCTCCGTGAATCGTCCCGGATAGTCGGTGACCTGGGAGAAGCCGAATCCATAGTCGAGCTGCAGCTTGCTCAGCATGACATCCCTTCCGCTCTCCCCGAGGGTATACGCCAGAGCGCTCCTCACCACTTCGCTGACCACCTGCCTTGACCCGTCGGTCAGCACGAGCTTCTCGGTAGAATAGGATGGTCGAACAGCCTCGCTCACACTTCCCCGCCCTCTGACGAAAGCGCCTACTTCATCCTCAGGTCCCACGTTCGTGGTGTAGACCTTCATGCTCAGCTCAATGGCCGTGACGTAGACCCGGTCGGACGGTGAAGAGTCCTGACCTGGCGTGCGGACGAGCAGCGCCCCGGTGTACTTGGAGCCGTTGGCGAGCCATTCTTCAAGGGTGTTGATGGCGATTTCCTTCCTGATGGGCGCGGGTCCAAAATCCAGCACGTATCGCCGTGCCTCAGCTGAGGACATGGAACTCACGGTCTTTGTTTGGGGCCTCGACGGCTCGGTAGTCATGTAATATCTAAGAAATCTGAGACTAACATATCCGTCTTTGGCGGATTCCGTGGCTGACGTGCCCAGAATCTTTGAATTCGGCAACCATCAGCTCGCCGCAGGATTTTCCGAACAAGTAACTTGTCCATCCCATCAATCGCTGATCTGCCAAATTCGGGCTAATATCGGCGCAGCTCCATCACATCCGTTGAGCGTGAGATTCCGGAAGGTGATAGACATGGCACTGGCGGCTGCGCTGGTGTACTTCTCGGTCTGGGTATACGAGCTCGCGAACCTTCTCGCTCTCTCCCTGTCCGGGGGGAGGGCGGTCATATCTTACGGCGTCCTGCTCCCCGTCGGGACCACGATGTTGTCCTCTAGTCCCGCTCTCTCGCCAGGATGGAAACTCCTCCAGGTTTCTCTCTGCTGTGCCTTCGGCCTCGCCGCTCTCGTCGCGACGCGCAGATGGAGGCTCGCGGGCTCGCAGCTCATCTCCGTCTGCCTCCTCAGCGTGTTCCTGGGCTCCATCTGGTGGGAGATGCTCGGGGGTTCGGCGCCTCTCTCTTCGGGAGACCACCTCTCGGTCTTCGTGGGTCTGTCCGCCGGCATAGAGCTACTTCTCTTCATGGCGCTGGGTCGACCGTCCGCTAGGTTGTCTCCCCCGAACGGAACCAGGCGACGGTCTGCCTGAGTCCCTCCTCAAACCCGAATTTCGGCCTGTATCCCAGCTGGCTGGCTGCCCTGGATATGTCGGCGAAACTGTCCCTGATGTCCCCCATCCTAGGAGGAAGATGCTGAGGTTCCAGGTCCGTCCTTCCCACGGCCTCCAGTACTTTGGCGACCAGCTCATTGATAGAGTGGGGTTCGCCCCCTCCAATGTTGAAGACGCTCCCGGCGGGCAGGTCATGTTTGAGGGCTTGGAGGTTTGCCTCCGCGACGTCCTCGACATACGTGAAGTCCCTAGACTGCTCGCCGTCGCCGTATATCACTGGTCTGTCCCCTGAGAGGGCTTTCTTTATGACAGCAGGGATGACGCCTCCGTAGGGACCCGGACGCTGGCGCGGTCCGAATACGTTGAAGTACCTCAGAGCGACCGTTTGGATTCCATAGACCCGGGCGAAGGCAGCGCAGTACAACTCCGCGGAGAGCTTCGAGACGCCATACGGTGAGATCGGCCTCGTCACCATGTCCTCGGTCTTCGGAAGTGTGGCTGAATCGCCATAGACCGACGACGAGGAAGCGTAGACGAACTTTTTCGCCTTGGCGTGCACGGCTGCCCTCAGCAGGTTCACCGTCCCATCGACGTTCACCGCATTGGTGGTGAGGGGGTCCTCGACCGACCTGGTCACGCTGACGAGGGCTGCCTCGTGCACGATTGAATCGTAGCCGCCGACCACTTTCTCGATGGAAGACGCATCGCGGATGTCCACGTCGTGGAAAGAGACGCCCTTGCCTGCGGCCTTCAGGTTGTCGTGGCTGCCCGTGATCATCGAGTCCAGGACCCCGACCGTGAACCCTTCCCCCAGAAGCCGGTCGACTATGTGGCTCCCGATGAAGCCGGCGCCTCCCGTCACGAGTACACGGTGGGGCGCGTCAGGCAAGCCGGTTCAACGGAAGGGCCCCTTGTGCCTGACCTTTAGTGTTACGATGGCCATCGTTGCCGCGACCAGGCCGACGAGGGCGAAGACGGGATAGCTCAGGGCGATCGTGAGCGTAGGTGAGTCTCCCTGGGCCGGGTTTACAGTGAAGCTGCTGGAGACTCCAAGGTAGTCCGAAGCGAGTTTTTCTTCTCCCGCAGGCACCTCTTGGAAGTAGACCCTGCCCGTCGGGCCCGTCACTCCGCTCACCATGGTTCCGTTGGGCAGCGAGAGCGTAACCGTAGCTCCCGAGAGGGGGTCGCCGAAAATGTCCTGGACGGTTACCGTGAGCTCGTAGACGGGGAGGGCCACCGTGAGCGACGCTGCTCCCGTCACCGTCATCTCCGGATAACTCCCGGGCTGGATGAGCTCTTGGCCCTCCCATGACGCCGACGTAACATAGTAGGAGCCCTTCTGCAGCCAGAGGAACCCGGAGGATGGGACCACGACCTGCCCTGCGGGGCCGTATAGCGAGGCGCTGTACGGAGTGATGCTCTGGCCGGATTCGTCGTTGAACACGATATCGACCGCGTACCTGGTGACGTAGTTTGCTGTGAGGTTGACCGGACCCTTCGTGGTGAACGCTACGGAGGACGAGGAGGCGCCTAGGCCGCTTGACCAAGATTGAAACACCTCCTCGCTCGAATTCGACAGGGGCGCTGCCTGGACAGCCGTGATGTTGTGGGACGACCCGCCCGGCCACTCAAAGGTAATGGGAGTCTCGTACTGGACTCCGTCCACCACGACCGTGGAGTAAGGCGCTCCCGAAGTGCCGATGGTGACGGGGTACCAGTCCTGCTGGTCCTGGGTTGCCGTGCTAGATGGGCTAAAGACGGCCGTGACCGTGGCGTTGAGGTCGACCTCGAGGTTCAGGGTGGTCGCGTTACCAGCGAAAGCACCATCGACGAGCCAGTGGCTCAGTGACCAGCCTGGGGAGGGCTGCTCGCTGAGAGTGATGTTCGAATCTGCCGCGATGCTGTAGTCACCGGACAGCATGGAGAGGGTGCCGCCCCCGGCTGGAAAGACCCCCACCTGGACAGAATAATCTTTCTGCAGCACCAGGAGAGCGTAGGAAGCGGATTCCTGAACGCGCCCTGTCGAACCGTACACGGTCACCGAGTAGACCCCGGGCAGGATGTCTTGCGGAACCGACACGGTGACCGAGTCCGTGTAGTCGAGAGCGGGAGCCGCGCCCCCGAATGAGACCTTGAGGCCGTCTGCAAGAGGCGCGGAACTCAATGCGACGGGGGCCGTGCTCGAGGAATCGGAAGTGACGGTGACCTGGAACGTCACCGACTCTCCGGGGTTTGTACTCCCGGAGGAAGAAGAGAGGGCGAGGTCGAACCCCGGAGATTGCGCCGCGGACGTCGAGGTTGTCGACGTTGAAAGGGAGCCGGAGCCGTCGGTCGAGGTGGTACTTTCGTCACTTGATGCAGAAGACCTGGATGCGGCGGCAGAGGAGTTCGAACTGCTCGACGTGGTCGTAGTTCCGTTCTGCTCGAGCTGTATCGTGGGCGTGGCGTAGGTCGTCTTCACCATGAGGTAGTTCAGCCCGGGGTCTACGTAGACAGAGGGCGAGGGCGCGTCCGCCCACGCGCCGTAGCTGGAGTAGTAGCTGGTGCTCGGTATCGTAACGTTCGTCGGCTGCGCCACATAGACATCCACTGGCAGGGAGGTAAAGTAGAAGGTCATGTCAAGTGTCGAGGACGGGTCCACGGCTGCGGAGAACCTGATGTAGCTCGTCTCTATGGCCGTGATGGTGACGTTCCCGTTCTGGGAGACCACTCCGAAAGTCCAGGAGGGATTATTCGGCGACCCCATCGAGAAGTCGGTGAAGTTGATGTGGGAATCCGAACCCAGGCCGTACTGGACGCTGTCGCCGTAGAGGTCGCTCGTCCACTTGACGTACGTGTCGTAGGCCACGCTCCGATAATCATATGCGCTCGAAAGGTGGACCGTTCCCGTGTTGGCAGAGGCGCCGGGGGCGAATGCGGAGACAATCAGCACAAACATGATGCAGCATGCGACCTTCAGTCCGTTCGAGGTCCTGAATTTTCGCCCGCCAGGTGATAGGGACATCGAACATCTTCTATTCCATGGTTACCGACTGCCGTACGCCGACGGGTCGAGCCGAGCCATCGCTGGGCTCGTCGGTTGATCTCTCGCCACGCCCCGACTGGATAGGAACTGCCATAGAATCACTAGGGCTGGGTGAACTCGACCTGAATCGAGATGTAGTTCGGGGAACCCGCGACAGAAACTACCGCAATCGCGATTGAATCCCCTTCAGAGACACCGGATTGCGCGAGGGAGCCACCATCCTGCCAGGTTGCGGCGGAGGAAAGCGTGATGTTCGTGTCTAGCAGGTTCGTGGTGTTGTCGTAGGCTGTTACGACGCTTCCCGACCCCACGTCCTGGTAGGCCTTCACTGCCGTGACCGTGCAGGAAAATGGCGCTCTCCATATGGCCAGCTTCTGCGCTGTCGGCGACAGCACTACGCCTCCTTTGCTGAAGACCTGCATCTTCTGGATCGTATAATACGATACCCCGTCGTCGAGCCTCATCTCGAGCAGGTCGGAGCGGAAGTAGATTGAGCCAGCCCTGTGGGGCGACGGGTCGGAGGTCAGCGAGGGAAGCTGGACGCCGTCCGCGTCGAAGGTCGGGTCGGCTGGAGAAGATCCGGCACCTTGGTTAGCCCCTGTACCCTGAGTCGTGGTCGTGGCGTCGGATCCGTCGGGAAGCCGGAGCATGCGAAGGCCGGCCGCCGAAGCTACCACGACTGCGCCCGACAGACCAAGCCTGAGGAGCTTTCGCTTCTCAGGATCCCTCACTTCCGGTATCTGCTTACTCATTATGGTTGCACCGCAATACCGCTGTTACTGGTCCGGGTGTTATTCGAACCCCCGCCAGTAGTTGCGGCCCGGAAAAGATATCCCGAAACGAAAGAGCCGGCGAGAGAGTCGCAAGAAAGGGGGCTGTGACATCGAAGGGGGCCTCGCGTGCCATCTGCCGTTCAAAGCGCAGCGTAACAGTCGAAACGAATCTGCCGCGGGTGATATTCATCTCCTAAATCGTTGAAAGAACCGCGCACATACTTGATTTAAGTGGTATGGACTCTCCACTCTGTATTTCAAACGTATAACCGTGGTCTATGCCTCTCGCTCGACCACGGCTAGGCAAGACGTGACAAAAGGCGAAAGAAGAGGACACGAAGCCCTATCGGATTACTGTCTCGCCGAGCGAAGTTTCTTGGAATCTGCTCGGGTCGCTTAAATATAGACCGATGCTTGCTCACCGTGCGTCCCAGATGCCATGCCGGAGTGGGGATTATCTTCTATGGAAGGTGAGGACTTCCAGAGAGAACCGGAGGAGAAGACACGGCCTCATCATCCTGATTCTGGGCGTCTCCTCGCTTGTCGGGCTGCTCGTGACCGCGCCTTCTGTTCCGACGGCTCATGCCCTCCCGTCCGCTGCTTCCGTGCCTAGCTACGCCGGGAACGGAGACAACGCGACGTCCGCAAACCCTCTGATGCTCGACTCGTCTGCCAGCGTGACCTGCAACGGTTGCACGACTCAGTCGCTGCAGCTGCGGATGATCCAGGGGGACCTGGTCGTCGTCCAGACCGTGGTCAGCCCGCAGAGCTCGACATCTCGTGGAGGGGGCATCGTGGGACTGGCGTCTCCCGGCTCCCTGGTCAGCCCCACAACGACCGCCTTCCAGCAGAGGTTCGCCTGGGACGGCCTACTTCCAATCTATCAGAGCGTCGCCGACGAGACCTTCGTATGGGTGGATTGGGCCGTCGCCAATGCAAGCGCCGTGACGACGATCACGGGGACCGTGAACGGCACCGAAGCCGCGTGGAGCATGGTCGCGTACAGCGTCTCGGGGGCGAACACCACCGAGCCATGGGACCCTAATCCGGTACTGCCGGTCACTCAGATCGATAACGATTGCAATATTGTCGACGGGTGCGGGGTCGACTTTTCCACCACCTCAGCCGATACCATGGTGATAGTGGGGCTCGGGTCTGAGGGATGTCCCTCCGTAGCAGCTCCGAGCAATCCTGGTTCCGGGGCAAATTTCACGCTCATTGCTTCTACCTGCAATCCATGGAGCACCGACGCCGTCGCATACCAGCTCTTCTCTTCGCCGCAGAACAACACGGCGACAGGTAGCTGGCTCCTCGACGGAGGTCAGGGCGAATCGGCGCTTTGGTACGCCGATGCTATCCAGGCCTGCGAAAGTTCCTGTCCGAAGGTGACGCCCCCTGTCACCCAGTCTGTGTCTGTCGACATGAGCAATTCCGCGCCCGCCGCGAACGTCTCTATCACTGGGTGCTACGCATATCCGGAGACGTTCATGAGCGATGGAAAACCGCATCTCATAACCATGAGCCCTTCTTGCGTTTTTACCCTTTCCTTCTCGAACGGGGTGGGCGTTCGTGACGGCTTCTCCGTCTCTGGGTCGTTCAACGACACCTCGTCGCCTTTGACCTCGTGCGCATCAGGGACGTGCTCTCCGGTGTCGGTTACCGCATACGAGGAGCTGGAGAACGCCTACGTCGCCAAGCCGGTCGGCTATCTCACGTGGGATGCCGCCGTTTCGATACCCGTGCTTGGAACGCAGCTCGGCGTGACCGACCAGCAGGGGTGCACGATACTTACCTCCAAGGGTGCTGGCGCCGCCGATTGCGAGGCATGGTTCGACTATGGCGCGCAGGCAGAGGTTACGAGCCCCGTTGTTGTATCATCAACCGAGGAGTGGGTAGGCTCAGGAGTCGCTAACTTCACTCAGTCGACGGCAGGAAACCGAAACTCGGTAACCTATGTCGACGAGTTCCAGGTCAACTTCCTTGCGACGCCGGCTGGCGCGGGCAACACGACGACGCCGTCTGCGGTAAAGGCATGGGAGACTTACGGGTCCGTCATTCCAGTAACAGCGACCCCAGCTGCCGGATACCTGTTCAAGGACTGGTCGACAAGCACGGCACTGATAACCTTCGCTTCTGCGTCTGGATCCACGACTACGGCGACAATCTTGGGTTCCGGCAACATCACGGCAAACTTCTCGGCGCCCGTCGCGCAGCCCATAACCCTCAGCCTTGTCGAAGAGAGCGGAGAACCTGCCAGCTTCGCGGTGTCCGGCTGCGGAATATCCGTCGCGCAATACGTTGGAAACGGCGAATCGCGTAACTTCGACGTCTTGCCCTCCTGCCAGCTGGTGATCACGGTCCAGACGAAGGCACCGGACGTGAGGTATGGGTTCGATGCGGACGGCACGATTACGAACACGACCTCTTTCGTGACCTGCGCTGCCGACACCTGCCCGGGATATTCGACAGTCTATTATGAGCAGATTAACGAGGAGTTTTCGTATAACGTCACCGGCGGGTCGACGCCATACGTCGAAGCCCCAAGCATCAGCTATGTTTCGCTGGGCACACCGACTACGAGCCCCGTGTCCGGATACGCTCTCAGCATCTGGCTCGACTCAGGGAGCCCCTGGTCTCTCACCAACCCGCTGTCGGGTTCGACCGCCACTGAGCGATGGTATGCGCCCTCGGGGACAGCCGGAACCGCTACGGCGGGCGGTATCCAGGTGGTCACTTATCAGCATCAGTTCTCCGTCCTCATCACCGTCAGCCCATCGGCGTGCGGAAGCACCGACCTTACCGGTCTGAACTGGGAGGATGCAGGGGACGGTTTCCAGGTAGTCGCGTCCCCGGCATCGGACTGCGCCTTTTCATCGTGGAAGACGGCAGGAACCATTACCGTACCGCAGCCAGGACAGCTCTCGGCAACGGTGTTCGCCAACTCCAACGGGACTCTGGTGGCCTCTTTCACCAAGAACTTGCTGCCGCCTTTGCCTTCGACCAGCGTGCTCGTTCTAGTCGGGCTGGGAGTGGTCGCGGCGACTCTCATAGGGCTGTTTCTGGCAAGAGACAGGCATCCACATCCGTAGGCCGGGGGGCCCTTCTGAGGGTCACCGGAGCATACCTATGTCACCTTCTGCCGTCTTTTCCCACCTTTGGACAGTTCCTGCCCGTAAAGACATGAAGTCCTTGTCAGAAACGGGCCCTCTTGGGCGCAGGCGGACGCGGATGACGCGGAGCTACGGTGGCACCCACACAGGCCACGCTCCACGATATCAGAGGATAACGAACCTGCGATACTTGACTGAGTTCATGAGCATCGTGTTCTGAAGGAAGGGATGCGTCGCGCCCGTGTGGACGGCAGATGTAGTGGCAAGGGTGGTTACGTGCCCGCCGCCGAGAGGCGCGGCTGCGTTGGATGCTGGATTGATGGCGTCGACTATCACACCAAAGTCATTGGACTCCGACGTTCCGAACGAAAGCGTGGCAGAGGCGAGCGCGGTGGACGGTACCTCATACTGGGCGTAGATGTCTTCATCGGTCGTCGATGCGCGTATGAGCGTCATGCCGCTGCCGGCAGTCTGCAGCTTCGAACCGGTGTCCCCTCCTATCTGGAACACGAACGATCCCGCCGGAGCCGAGACCCCCGTGTTGCACGGGTGGTCACTGCACTTCCCGTTCGCCTGTGCTATCGGCATGCCCGAGACGAACGGGTTCGCTGTGTTCGCGCCGGAGACCCCGAAAGCCACCACGCCGTACCAGGTTTCCCCCGTGTCCGCGGTCGTCACCGAGATCTTGTCAGCCGTTAGAGGGGACGCGGCGATAGCATACCAGGTCTGGATGAACTCGTCCCCGCCTATGCTCAACTGCGGCGCGCGCGCCGTCCAAACGAGTCCCGCCGTGTCGGTCACGGTGAAGCTCGTTCCGAGCGGGTAGCAGTTGCACCCTACGATGATTACGTCGTCGGAGTGGGTAGTCGTGAGAGACACCGTGCAGGATGTCACATAATCACAACCCGCGCTTACCGAACCATCCAGGGCCGGCCCCGCGACGACGCTCACCATGTTGGTGGCCGACGTCGCGCTCTCGGGGGATTTTGCACTGTCGGTCACTGCATAGCAGTAGTACGTGTTCGCGGTCGGACTCACCGATTCTGTCGATGCAGTACCACTCAGGACCGTAGTATCAGAGGAGCATGTGGCGCTCGTACCAGAATACCACTTGTAGGAATATGGAGTAGTCCCTCCGGAGGGGTTCGCGGTGAGCGTCACCGACTGTCCGCTGTCGATTACCGGACTGGCGGGTGTTATCGCTCCCGCCGCGAGAGCCGCGTTCACGGTCACAGTCGCCGGGGTGGCAGAGGTAGTGGTCTTCGGGGTTGCCGAGCTATCCTTAAGGGTGGCGCAGACGTGATCCGTACCCGTTGTGAGGCTGGACACGGTAAAGGACGCGCTGGTACCCGTCAGCCCTGCGCTTTGGCTTATCTGGCTGCCGAGTGTCGTGCAGCTGCTGGATGACGAACTGTAGTACAGCGTGACAGTGTACGGCGCAGTCCCGCTGGCCGCCCAGGTGACCGTGAACGATGCCGACTGGCCGCTGTCTATCGCGGTGGTCGTCGTCGATATCACAGGGGATGCCAACGCGGTATTGACTGTGATGGTTGCTGCGCTCGTCGTAGATGAGCTCTCGGCTGAGGTTGCGCTGTCGGTGACCGTCGCGCAGTAGTACGTCGTCGTGGTAGGAGATACGCTGAACGTGGAGGATGTGCCGGTAACACCGGTGTTGGGGGTGCCGGAGGCTACAGGACTCGCGCAACTAGCTGACGAGCTCTTCGTCAGCTGCACGCTGTAAGGAGAAGTGCCAGCGCTGGTCCACGTGACGGTCAGGGTGACGGATTGGCCGCTGTCTATCGTGGCCGATGGGGAGATGGAGACGCTGGTACCGGTGAACGCCGGCTCGACGCTCGCCAGGTCCGTCGATGACGATTGCGTAGACGGAGTGGCAGATCCGTCGGTCACTGCATAGCAGTAGTACGTGTTCGCGGTCGGACTCACCGATTCTGTCGATGCAGTACCACTCAGGACCGTAGTATCAGAGGAGCATGTGGCGCTCGTACCAGAATACCACTTGTATGAGTAGGGTGTCGTCCCTCCCGATGGATTGGCCTTGAGAGTGACGGACTGGCCGTTATCAAGGAATGGACCCGAGGGTGAGGCGGAGCCCGCCACTAGCGCCGAGTTGACCGTCACCGTCACCGTCGTCGAAGCAGTATCGCTGAGAGAGTCCGTCACAGAAACGCAGTACTCGGTGTTCTCGGTAAGGGCGTTCGTCGTGTACGATGCCTGCGCCCCGAGTATCGAACCGCTGCAGCTAGAACCCTGGTACCAATCATATGTCGAATACGACCCCGAGCCTCCTGAGGCCACCGCTGTCAGCTCACCAGTCTGTCCCGAATCGATTGTGATTGGAGAGACTGAGACCGATAGCGCGGCCTTCACCGTGACCTCCACGGCGGGCGACAGGGATGACTCGGACGGGTTGCCGCTGTCGGCGACTTTCGCGCAATAGTAGGTGCTGGTCGTCGGCGCGAGCCCCGACTCTCCGCTGAAGGTGTACGGCGAGGCCTGCTGACCAGTCTGGGTCCCGACGACAGTGTTATCCACGCCGCAGCTGCTTGAACTGCTGCTGTACAGGGTGACCGAGTATGGCTGCGCACCACCATTCCACGACACCTGAACCGTTATCGCCTGCCCGGAGTCTATGGTTCCCGAGGAAGGCATGATGGCCGCTCCTGCTACAGCCTGGTTCACCGTTAGGGAGGATGCGGAATAGGGCCACACCCCTCCCGCACCCTGTGAGCCGGTGTCGCTCACCGTCACGCCGATGGGGTAGGTAGCAGGACTGGTGCTGGTCACGACGCAGCTGGAGCTCGACGCCGTACACCCGGACGAAGCCGTGACGCCACTGGGGAGGCTCCACGCATAGTCGTAGGGTCCCACCCCGCCGGTCGCCGCGACCGAGTAAGTGTACGTCTGCCCCTGGTCGACGCCGACCACCGGTGTGAGGGGGGCAGATATCGTAGGGAATGGGTCTACGGTCACGGTGACGGTCGCAGAAGCGGTTCCACCTAGGGAATCCGTCACCTGCATGCAGTACTCTGTATTCGATGTAAGCGTCCCCGTTGCGTAGGACGATGATGAGGATGTCTGAAGCGCGGTCCCGGAGCACGTTGAACCGCCGTACCAGCTGTACGTCGTGTATGAACCGCTACCCCCTGAAGCTACCGCCGTAAGACCGGCGGTCTGACCTGAATCCACGGTCAAAGAGGACGCTGCAATCGACAACGCCCCATTGGTCGTGATGGCCGCTGCGCTCGTGGCGGACGCGCTCTCCGCCGTCGGTGCGCTATCGGTCACTGTCGCGCAGTAGTATGTCGATGCGATAGGCGAGACGCTGAACGTCGTTGAGGTCCCGGTCTGATCGGTCTTCGGCGACCCTGTGGGCGTCGGACTCGCGCAACTGGATGACGAACTGGTCTCGAGCTGTACGCTGTAAGGAGGGGTACCCGCGCCGGTCCATGCGACAGTAAGGGTAACGGATTGACCACTGTCTATCGTGGTCGACGGGGAGATCGAGACGCTGGTGCCGCTGAACGGTGCGTCAACGATCAGGCTGGCCGCCTGCGAGGTAACGGAGTTTGCAGGATCGGAGCTGTCTGTCACCTGCAGCTCGAACGACCACGTCCCGATGGTCGACAGGACGCCCGTGGGCTCACTCATGCTGGTACCTGCGGTGCAATCCGACGGGGCGCCAAGGTCGGCGTAGCTGCTCGCTCCGGGGGCCTCCTCCAGCCACTGACATGTGTACGGCGGCGTGCCACCGCTGAAGGAGGCGATAGTGGAGAGGGTCGCGCTCTGCCCGGCATCCAGAGAACCGGGGTTTGCAGAGACCACAGGTGCAGTCAAGGGAGGCGCGAATGCGCCAACAGTAACGGAAGCAGCTGTCCCTGTGGACTGGGTTACAGGGGTGTGACTGCTGTCGACGACCGAGGCGCAGTAATCGTAAGTGCCGGCGCGCGACGGGGACTCGAGGAAAGTAGTAGATGTCTGTGTCAGCCCTGTCTGCGAGGCCAGTTCCGTAAGGGTGCCCGAACAACTTGCTGAGGTGGAGTTGTACAGGATGACGGTGTATGGCAGCGTGCCTCCGGACCACGAAACCGTTATCGTCGTGTTCTGGTCTGTGGCAATCGGCGAAGTCGCGTCAATCCCGGGAACCGAAAGTGAAGGATTCACTGTCACCGTGTCACCGCCCGAGCAGGATGACGCGGGCGCGTAAGAGGAATCGGTCACCAGATAGTAATATGTTCCGGCGCCCGACGTGACGTAAGAGTCCGAGTTTGTCGACCCGCTCGCAGCGGTCGTGGAGCAATCCGGTGTGCTCCACCACGAATACTGGTACGGCAGCGTGCCTCCGGATGCCTGAGCCGTCAGCGCGACGGACTGGCCCGCGTCGATAGCCAGAGATGAAGGGGTGATCGAACCCGCCGTGAGAGAAGGGTTCACAGTAACCAGAGAAGGAGAAGCCGTGGTCACTGTCTCGGGCGGATTTGCGCTGTCTGTAACCGAGTAGCAATAGTACGTGTTTACCGCCGGGTTGACCGGCTGCGCGGAGGTCGTACTGCTCAGCAGGGTCGTGTCAGAGGAACACGCGGCGCTGGTGCCCGAGTACCACATGTAGGAGAACGGGCCCGACCCCCCTGCCGGGTCGGCCGTGAGCGTAATGGGCTGGCCGTTGTCGATGACCGGAGCCGACGGCGTTATCGGACCAGCGGAGAGTGCCTGGTCGACGGTTACGGCTGCGGTCGCGGAAGACACCGTAACGGGCAGTCCGGAGCTATCTGTCACCTGCAGCTCAAAGGACCATGCTCCGGTCGCGGTCGACCCCGTCGTCAAGAACGCGTAACTGGGAGTCGTAGCGCCCGCGATTGTAGCGAAGGAGCTGGAACCCGGGGGCTCCTCGAACCACTGGTAAGAGTAAGGAGGGACTCCCGTAGTCATGGCCGAAGAGGTGAGACTGGCGGGCTGCCCCAGATCGATCAAGGAACCGCTCGCGACAGAGACGGTCGGAGGAGCCAACACTGGGTCAACATCGACTGTGACGGGAGCGGAAGTCACGACAGTCCCTTCACTGTCGGTCACCTGCAACTCGAACGACCAAACGCCTGTCGCAGAAAGGCTGCCGGTCGTGGTCGCGGGCGCGCCGCCCTCGCCGCAGCCGAACGATGAGCTGAGGTTTCCGTAACTTTCGCCAGGAGACTCATCAAGCCACTGACAGGTGTACGGCGGCACGCCTCCACTTAGCGGGGTCGCGGTGCTAAGCGTCCCACTTTGCCCGGAATCTATCGTCGCCGGACCCGCTGAGATGGTAGGGGAAGCGAGTGCAGCGAGAGGGTATCTGTACACTTGAAGCGAAGTGCCAGATGGAGTCTCGACGGCCCAGTATACGTCGGATATGCCATTGTTGATGAAAAGGTTCGTTCCAAGGTCCTCAGGCGCGAACTCCGTCGCACTTGTGGCGATGGCGACGGGCGGCGTCCAGGTGACTCCGAGGTTGGTGGAGACCGAGGCCCAGATCGTGTAGGGTGCGCTCACTCCGCTGCTGTAGTACGCGACTATTGTGCTCTGCCCGTCCCAGGAAAGGGTGCCATAACCGTCATCTATTCCAAGGCTCGTTGGAAAGACTGTCGTGTAGGTGGGGGGTGTCGTCGATCCCAGGGTGTGGGTATAGAAGACTCCGTAGTATCCTCCATCTGCTTGGCCGACGTAGTAGAGTGTATTGCCCACCGTGAATCCGTTTCCATGCGTAACCTCGGTGAAGAGGGTTGTAGTTATCTGGGGACCCCAGGACGTCCCGTTGTAGTCCTGAATGTAGATGCTGGAAGCGCCGCCTGTGTGGAGGCTGGAGTAGAACAGGGTGAATGCACCGTTCGTGCCGTATGGATAGATCTTGCCATCCCAGTCACTCGATGTCTGACCCGAGTTCCAATTGAAGATGTTCGTCAGGACCCCGCTGCCCGCCGCAATTCTGTCGACCACGACGTTGACGTTCGTCCCGATGACGAGGCCCTCGTAGGCCACGAGAAGGTTGCCGTTCGAGTCCATGGAGATCGACGGCTGATTGACAGAGTAGCCCAGCCCGTCTGAGTAGGTGGCGGAATTGAACCCGCTCAGTCCTCCGGTGGAGTTAGGCTGGGCCCAGGCTACCTGGAAGCTCGTCACACCTCCTGCCCCTACGACCCAGTAGACCGTGTTCGTCGCCGTGTCGTAGTACGTTCCGACGGCCTGTCCTTCGTTGACTCCATCGGAAGAAAGAAGCCAGGCGGGAGACGACCAGATCACAGCATTTGGCGATGAAACATAATAGATGTTGTAGTTGTTCACGTAAAAGAGATAGTAGTAGCCGTAGGTCGAATAGACTAGGTTGTGGGAGTTGTCTTGGTTTGAAGGCTCCGCTGCATTGGAAGTCGCCGCAGTGCTCGCTGAAGGAACGGCCCTGGCAGGCATTATGGTAGCTCCAAGACCACATACCACGAGCAGGCAGATGACCCCCAGAAGCAGGAAGACTACTCTTGCGTTACTTTTCATGGTGACCACGCCGATCTTCGGTACGCCAAACCGCGCGACTCCGATAGAGTCTGGACGGCTGCACCGCTGCCAAGTTTGAGGACTCGACCACCGCGTCGACCACGAATGGCGTTGCGATAGCGAAGATCGGGGACAACCGCTGTGCCCCTTTGCGCGCCATCATTTTGTGATTCTCTTCGCCAAGATCAACCTGGATGCCATTCGACGTGACGCATTCCACGCGTCTAAGACAGTCGCGCGAGCGCCCCCTCGGAACAGCTCAAGTTCGCTGCTGCAGCCGCGAGAAATCTTCGTGTGCGCTCGCGAGCTATGACTAATTCACTCTAATAAACAAGGTTGACTTTCTACATCACGAATATGAAAGAACAATCCATGTTATTTCGCCAGATAAGCCATTAATAGCTATACGGGATGTTATGTATTGCCGGGCACGAGCCTCAATTTTCCCCAAATTGAGGCGTGCCGAACGCCCACAAGAGTTTCAACATAGGCACTGCCAGTCGGCGATGACATAAC
>JASHPA010000001.1 GCA_030038365.1 Nitrososphaerales archaeon | reverse complement strand
TAGCTACTCCTACTCCTTCGTCGCCGAACAGGAGGGAGCATACAGGCTCAACTTCAGCATGCCGAATCCTTCGCTGGGGTTCTTCGAGGCTGCCGCCAACATAACCATCCGGTCGCCTCTCGCCGGCATGTACGGAGGGAGCGGCGGCAATCAACTAGTGCCGCTTCAATAGGTCGCACTGTTAGAGAAGAGGTCACAGGGTCCGAGGGAGCCTCGCAAGTGTCACAACCCTCTGACTCCTGTTCCCGTTTTAAGCCTGTGCGTCTCACGCTTGCATGAGCTCTAGAAGCGCAAATACCCTCGGACAGACCCGCGAGAGGAATCATCCTCCTCGTGGCGTTCTCGGTCTTTCTGATCGTCCAGTTCTTCATCTACATACTGGCGAGCGCGGCGGGAGCAACCTCCCTGCCTGTGGTGGAATACGGCATAGCGGCGTGCTCGGCGGCCGCGTGCACGGCCAACGGCGTGAGCGCCCTCTAGCTGCCCGGAGGCCCGACGCTCCCCACTGTGCTGCTGACCGTGCTGAACACGGCGCTCCTCTTCATCGTCGCGAATAGTGACAGTGATCGAGGCGATAAGGCTGGTCGGGAGCCTGCTCGTGACAAGGGAGGACTGAGTCCTCCCGCCTTTTTCAGAGCTGTTCACACGTAGCTGTCGATTGACCAGCTGCACTAAGCAAGCCATTTCGTCATCACCTCGATGATCATGATATCCAACGCGCTGATTTTTTTTGCGAATTTCCTCCGCAGACAGTCCCTCCAATACGTATCGGCGACCCGTCATCCCTTTTACTCACTCCGCCGGTCATCCCGGGAAGAGCGGTCCAATGTCCTCCGAACCACGAGACGCTGCGCAGAGCTTCAACGCCGAGCTCGACGCAATGGTGCGAGAAGCCGAAGAATTGTATGCCACCCTGAAGAAGAAGCATGACCGCCAGACCAAAGTCGATTCGATCTACATGGGGGTGTTTGTATGGTTCGTCGGCTTTGTCGGACTAGCTATCGGCTCGGTCGCGATATCCGGCCGTTTCCTGTTCTCCAATCCTGTCCTCTCCCTCGCCGTCGTGTCTGTGATCGCCCTCATAGGGATCGCGTTGACTTACGCTCTCACTCCTCAGAGGCGTTTTCCGTTCGCGGACTTGAGCACGCTGGTCGCTAAGATGAGAGAAGGAAAAGCGTCTTCGGAGGATGGGCTACGACTGCTCGACACGATACATCAGGCTACGCTGGCCGTGAAGAAGGGTAAGGTTGACTCCGCCTTCACCTATGGCGCGGGAGCCTTCGTCCTGGTTACCCTGTTCGGAAAGAACGTTGGTTTCGGACTGCTTACGGGCGTGATTGTGTATCTTTACTTCCGGTCCGAAGCGATCAGAGAGTATGAGAACGAATTGAAGGAGTACGAACAGTCGAAGAGAGAGTTTATCCAAAGCCTGTGAAACGAGAGATGGAGAAACCTGACCTCTACGTGGTGGCCCGCTTCCTGGACGTACTCTACAAGAACGGGCAGCCGATGAAGAAGACCAACATTCAGATGCAGGTCGGTCTGAACTATTCCCGTTTCACTGATTATCTCGACTGGTTCTTGGCACGCGGACTTGTAGTTCTCAAGACGGATGACGGAGGCACAGAGGTGTACGGACTGTCACCGAAGGGTCTAGATTCCTATCATCGGTTGGTCGATTGGATAAGAGAAATGATGCAGGGCATGAAAATCTAGGACGCCCGTTACTCTCAGGAGGTCTGACACAATTATTATCATTGCCGTTGTGATGATCTCTGATAGAGCACTTTCCTACTCATCGTCGGCTGGTCTACGATGGTTGGAAGTCTATACTGATCCATTGGTTGGAGAGTTCTATCCGTATTCTGTCTTTGGATATCGCCCCGTAAGCACTCACGATTTGTGCCTTGAGGCACCGCGACCATTTCAGCCCATAAGAGTGGCGAAGCATGATCAGGGAAGGGGTTGGGTTGCTTGTGGAAGGGCGTTACCCGGAGGACCCTTGCCAGGTCCGTCTATTTTCTCGAGCGTGCTGGATTTGACGAAATGGATACCTTTCTGTAAGACGAACGGGCCTTCCGGACCAAGTCTGCACTCTGGATAACGTGCTTCTCAATTTCCCCGAATGATTTCCTTTCATCTCTGTCCCCGGCGAAGGACGCTTTCAGAAGACCGACCTCTGCAATTATGACCTGGTGAAGATCTATTGCAGAATGGAGCATGGCGTCGGGCTCAAGAACCTCTTTCCGAACTTTCTTGATTCTGGACGTCACGTTATGCACCTCATTTGTGGTTCTGGTTCTTATTAAATTGGGTTATGGTGATTATCTAATTCGTTTAGACCGCGAATATTCTTATGGTGGAAGTCAACGATTCTCCTCGCCGGCCCGGATACCTGTTATGGGGGTCATGGATGCAATGCAATCGTCAAATAGAAAACAAGCCTGTTTACCAAAACCATCCATTCTTGGTTTGCGGAGTTATCATGATGTGCCTCTGCATCACCAGAGCAGGGAATCGTTGCTTTTTCTATCATCTTTGTGTGAGTGTGGCGCCGAAACTGATGCAGGCAATCAATTAGTACGAATTTTACGGCACATTTTTTAACCATGTACGGAAAAGGATGGACATCAAATGCCGCGACGAGGCAATAGCTCGCACCCGGTCGGCGAGGGCGGTGGCAGTACCACAATAGAATTAGATGAACTTGACCTGCAGATATTAGATATGATCCTCATGGGCACGAGAGCCAGGGACATCGCTTCCCAAACGCGCAGACCGCTAAGCACCGTGCAGCGGAGGATACGAAAACTGTTCGAGGCAGACGCCGTCCGAAGCAACGTGGAGCTGAACTACAGGAAGCTAGGACTCAAGAGCGGTGAGATATTCGTCTACCTAAAGGACGGAGATGTCAAGAGAATCGCTCAGCAACTCGCAGCCATGGAGGGCATGCGTTCCGTATCGATTCATATAGGAAATTCTGACATCATAGGCATTTTCATGTACAAGGACAGCGCGCATCTTCTGGAGCTAACATCGAAGATAAGACAGATTGACGGTGTCGCCAGGCTCGTCTGGTCCGAGGAGATATACAGGATTCCCCCGAACTCTCATCCCTTGCTTTCTCCAGTTCTAAAATGGCCTCGTGCGTAGCATCGCTTGCGCGACGTCGTCAAAAAGCCCTCTGCAAGACTCGCCCTCGCCTTGGTCCGAAAAATCATGCTGTCGATATTTTAGCGTCACAGCATTACTGGCCATAAACTGAATTCTCGTCTAATATTACATCTACGTGATGGGGCTGCAGCTCATGATAGTTGCTAACTACACCGTTTCTGTAGGGGAAAAAAGGTCAAACGTCACATTGGCAGGATAACGATAAATTGCTTTTAAAATCACGATTCGTACCGCACACGCATTCCTCAATCAAGGTCGTAGGATTATAAAGGGCCGTCTCTAGGCAAACCGCCATAGCTGCTGCATTGGTCGAGTATTCTCTTCTCCGTGGATGAAAAAATAATTGGAAGGTATAAATGCGAAATGGCCCATAACATCAGTACGATGATGCAAAACATAATAGAACCGAAGGATATTTATTATAGATGCAATATAGGGTGATATTGTAAGGTAGAATGCCAAAAAGGGCGAGTAAAGATATATTTTTATTATATCTGCCGAACGTACGCGGCGGGAAGTCTCGTCGAATGCGGATGGATAGGACGCAAGTTAGCATTTTAGCTGCGATTGTCAACAATCCGAACATATCGAGTCGCCAGATTGCCAAGGAACTATCGGTGCCGCTCTCGACAATTCAGCGACGGAGATCGCTCCTCGAGGAGACCCTGCTGATTAAGAGCTACAACATAGACCTCAGAGAATTAGGTTGGCGTACTGCCGACATGCTGGTTTCAGTGGAAAAAGGTAACAGCGACCACGTCGCTGAAATCCTCCTATCGAAGCCGAACGTACTCGCGGTCTCTACACGCGTCGGTCATCCTGAGGTAAACGTTGCCGCATCCGTGTTTTACAGAAACACCGAAGATCTTCACAGGCTTGTGGAAGAGACGAAGGCCATCCCTCATGTAAAAGCGGTGGAATGGTCGGAGATAGTAAGGCAGCTAAACAAACCCCAAACGGTTATGCTGAATCTGATATTTGGGGCTAATCAGGCGAAATACCCCGAAAAGTAACCAAGAACTTTTTCCGGATTCGACTGGTCCGTTACTCGCATTCGAATAATCGCGCATAACAGTTTATAAATGGCATGGGTTATTGCATTATTGACATGGCGAAGGTGCTCAATACTGCCCGTAACGATGAGGCACAAAATCAGATTTCTGTCAACGGGCTGGACGACCTTGACATAAGAATCCTAGATTTGCTCTTGCTACGTCATAAGACTAAGGAAATTGCGTCAAAGTTGGACAAACCCCTCAGTACGGTACAAAGACGCGTGCGGAAGCTTTTCGAGGAAGGCGCCGTCTCCTCAGCAATGGAGCTAAACTACAAGAAACTCGGGCTGAAGCACGGGGAGATTTTTGTCTATCTCAAGAACGGTGATGTACGACGTATCGCCAATGAGCTAGCGCTAATGGAGGGGATGATGTCCGTCTCTATCCACATAGGAAACTCGGATATCGTCGGCGCCTTCATGTACAAGGACAGCGCGCATCTTCTGGAACTTACCTCGAAGGTCAGACAAATACCCGGAGTGGACCGGATTGTATGGTCCGAGGAGATTTACAAGCTCCCACTGAGGAATGAAAAGTCCTTGGCGCCCGTAATGAAGTGGACCTCGAAGCAGTAGCCTCAGTCGACTCCTATCTGTTGCTGGTTAGACTTCGGCCGAGAGCATGTCAATCTTCGTTATGATGCCCTCTACCTTGTCTCCAGAGGCAACCAGGATTGCTGGCACGAACTTGAACAAGGAGAACAACGCCTCCACGGGCGTGTCCGCGCTGACGATCGGGAAGCTGGGCTGCAGGTATCCCGACACAGACTTTGCGAGGATGCTCCGAGGGTCATCGAGCGTGCTGAGCAGCTGGACGATCTGGTTCTCAGTGATGGAACCCACCAGCCGGGTCCCCGAATAGACCGGAAGCTGAGATATCCCGCTCTTTTTCATCGTGTTCACGCTATCCGAGATGGTCACGGCGGACTGGATGGAGATGACGGGCTTGGACATCACCTCAGCCGCCTTCTTTCCCTCTATCCTGATCTGCGACCTGAGCGCTTCGGAGATTGACTTCATGGTGCTGAAGGAGGGGTCGACCAGACCCGACTCGAGTTTCGCGATTAGCGACTGACTGACACCTGCCGCCCTCGCGAGCTCCGACTGGGTTATCCCTAGTTGCACACGTATCTTCTTCAGCTGCTTCGGGTCTATAGTCGAAACCGACAAGGCGGCTAGCCTTGTTGTTATTCATATATGAATTTTTGCACGGAAATTTTAGGAAAGGTGGTGCGGGAGCCCCGAGCTGACCATCTCCGCGGGTAACTTTCCCTTCCAGCGGGTCAGAAACTCTATGTCTTCTTTCTTGTTCCTCAGCTCGTCTGGCAACATGACGGGTATCTCGTCGATTATCGGATAGTACCTCTTGCACTGGTCGCAGGACAGGACACCGTCGACTATTTTTTCTCCGGATGCGTTCAGCTCGATGAGCTGCAGCGGATAGTGTTTGTCTATGGGACAGGCCAGGATGTCCAGCAGCCTTCTCTGCATGGCCGGCCGAGCGGGGACGGCGGGACTTATGTGTTGCTTAGAAAGGTTAATCTAATCCAAAAGAAGACGGGCCGTCAGCCGGCCATAGCGTGTGGGTCCGACCTAGACTCATTCCGAACCTAGAAGTCAAACCACATGTCGTCGCCATGTTAGTGAGGTGGGAGACCCCTCGCGAAGTGACGATGCCGGCGCCTACTTCACCATAAGTCCTAGATGATAGCAACTCCGTTTGCAAACCTCCTTCCGCATGGCCGCAGATTTTCAGAACCCAATTGGGAACCCTGACCCCGTCCTTGGCCTTACGGTATTGCAGCCTGTAAGGGACTCCCACCAATTTCGATACCTCGAGAACCGGTGGTAAATCGTACATGACCAGTGCTAGAACAAGGATGTATTTTCTCCAAGGGTAGATCTTTTTGAAGGTATACCTCATGCTGAATTCGTCTACTACGGATCGTGCCAGGAGCATCCTATCGCCCGAGTGCGCTAGCCACTGCTCGGGCTCCACGTCTGTCCTCCTATGGGAGCCTTCAAAGGATTCGTTGGAGGTGAGTCTCAATCGGGTTTTCGTACTCGGGGGAGCAATAGAAGAGCTTGAACTCCGCGAGCAATCAACCAGCTCCGCGCCGTCGTGAACGTTACTCCGTAATGTTAAGGCGGTTATGCGTATCACACGAATCAAGAGGTCATGAAGTTCCTCTGTCGGAGGTATTTCCAGTCTTCTTCGCATATTTTCCAATTCTTATACTGTGGTTAAGCGCCACTTAATGGCCGTCATACCGGTCAAGGTGGCGATGCTGGCATTTATGCTCTAAATCTCCCGTAGGAGACCCGCTATTCGGTAAAAGCTTTAAGTTTGAGCCGTGGGCGGCGTCATCTAGTGTAGAAACTAGTGTCCTTGCTCCCCGGTTTGGCGCTCCAGTTCGGCATCCCCGACGTGGATAGCCTGCTGAACGTCGTATGGTTAGCGTCGATCTTCGTGTTCTTCATCTATGGCCAGAGGCTCCAGATGTACCTGATAGCGAACGATATCTCCCGCGCGCTCAACCGCCTCAAGCTGATGAGGGACAAGTCCCGCAAGGAGGCGATTGACTACTTCACGAGTTCCGGGAAGGTCAGCGGAGACCCCACCCAGAGGATCGATGAATTCCTGGACTACGTGACTATAATGCCCGTCGACATGGACCCGAACGGAATCGTTGGCAAGCTTCAGCACATCACCAACACGAGGGACGACAGGATCAGGGCCGAAGTGAGCCAGATTATACCCAACCTTGACCCAACGAAGATATCAGTGGCCGAGAACATACTCGAGATTGCGACCTCGCTGAACCAGATTCACAAGATAGTGAGGCACTTCTATCTTCTCGGGAAGAAGACGAACTCCTACATGCTCCTCTTCCAGCTGCAGATGATAATGCCGATGGTTCTCCAGGAGGCCGACGCGCTGGTGAACGCCGTCGACACGTTCAAGCTAGGCCAGCCTGTCGGAGATGGCATAGGACCTGTCATAGCGTCGCGGTACATGCAGAACCTTCCGAAGCAGGTCGTCGGGAAGGACACGGTCATGACTGTGACCGAATACAAGGGCAGGACCCTCTACGTGCTAAAGGCGGAGGGTCCGATGGGGTATGTCGGCGAGCCCGGCGTGGCCATCCAAAAGCTCATAGAGGAGATGAAGGTCCCGCTCAACGCGATAATCATGGTAGACGCCGCTCTGAAGCTTGAGGGAGAGAAGACGGGTGAGATAGCCGAAGGGGTGGGCGCGGCCATAGGAGGAATCGGCGTGGACAAGTTTAAGATAGAAGAAGTCTCGTCCACTCACAAGATCCCCGTCTACGCGATACTGGTCAAGCAGAGCATCCTCGAAGCGATTACCGTGATGCGCAAGGAAATAGCGGAGGCCTCAGACAAGGTCCAAGTCCTAATCAACCGGGTCATTGAGGAGAAGACGAAGGAAGGCGACAAGATCCTTCTTGCGGGAATCGGTAACACGCTGGGAGTAGGACAGTGATGAGCGGTCAGCAGCAGGATCGGAAGACCAAGTTCATTGTCTACACCATCGAAGAGTGCCCCGCCTGCGGGCAGAAGACAAAGAGGGCATTCCAGCTTGGCGACTACGTCACCAAGGATGGTGGCAAGTGCACCAAATGCAGCGGCCAGACCAAAATCACCGCCATATACGCCGAAGCTCCGCCAAAGACCTAGGTAATTATAGACAGGCCGCCGTCTTCGATGGCCATCGTGTGCTCGAACTGGGCCACCGGTTTTCCTGACGCCTCGACGAGCGCCGGGTACGAGTGAACGAGACGACGCCTCTCGAGCTCCTTGAGCAGAGCCATTAGCCTTCCTTCCTTGTATCCCTGGTTGAACCACCGGGGCGAAAAGGGCAGCGTCTTCCTCGCGTTCCAAATCCTATCGGTGAGGTCGTCCAGCTCCCGGTCACCTGTCCTCTTCCTGACGACGAGGGAGAAGATGTTCTCCTGAGGCGACTCGACGACGTAGCCGGCAGCGTCATGTAGCGTAAGGAATGGTTCAATGGCGAATACGTCGCCCTTGTTGAGCATCGGCAGACCGGGCGAATACGTGTTCGGTATGCTCTTGCCAGCATGGACCACGTACTGCTGAAGGGTGTGCCCGCTCAGGTTGGTTATCGGACGGAAACCGTACGACTTTGCTGTCGACTCTATAGCCCTTCCCACCTCGCCAATCCTTCTGTCCCGTTTGACGACGTCGATTGCGGCCTGCAGGGTCTTCTCGGTTGCTTCGAGCAGCATCTGATAGTTGGGGTTCTCGGTCATGGTCACGGATGTATCAGCGACATATCCGTCCACGTGGACCCCGTAGTCTATCTTCACCACGTCCGCTTCTCTGGTCTTCCCCGTCTCGTTCTCCTGCGGCGCGTAGTGCGCGGTCATGTCGTTCACACCAATCCCCGTCGGGAAGGCCGGCTGACCTCCCCTCCGCATTATCTCCGACTCCACCTTCTCGGCGATGACGAGCAGTCCCATGCCTGCCGTGATGTTCTCCCTTATCCAGGACTTGAGCTCCTTTGCAATCTTCCCGGACTTGAAGTACTGTTCAGGTATCTGCAATCTTCGTTCACTAATTCTTTTATCGGTTGATGAGAACCCGGTAATGCTAGTTATTTGAAAGTTGGCGCTAGCGGAGGGTCCGAGGAAGGTCGCAGGTTCAAGACGGTCGCAACAGGAGGTACCTTCGACCACGTCCACGCTGGACACAAGCGTCTCTTGGAGCGGAGCTTTGAGGTCGGGGACAGAGTGATTGTCGGTCTCACTTCGGACGAGTTCGTAGCGAAGGTCGGGAAGAAGCCCGACTACGATTACCAGACAAGGGAGAAAGCAATCCGGGAGTATATTGAAGAGAACTTCCCTGGACGGAACTATGTTATCGCAAAGCTCTACGACTACTTCGGCCCCGGAATAGCGAACGCCGACGTGCAGGCTCTGGTGGCTAGCCCCGAGACCTCCGAACGCCTAGCGCTCGCAAACAAGATGAGGGCGGACAAGGGTTTCCCTCCACTCGAACTCGTGACCGTCGACTGGGTGGATGCCCAGGATGGAAAGCCGATATCCTCGAGCCGAATCCGGAGGGGAGAGATAGACGAGGATGGGAAGGTCCTCGAGACAGAAGGTTAGGGCTCGAGCCCGGGAAAGTAATTTAATCCAATCGATGGGGCAGGCACTTGTGGAGAGCGATAGGCTTGACCCGTGGGGAGACACGGCTGTCAGCAACTATGATAGGCTTCACTCGGAATTCGGAATCGGGCGCCTAGACGAGCTCGTGCCCCGGTTCAAGCACCCCAGCCTTCACATGCGAAGGGCTGTCGATTTTGGTCAGAGGGACCTCGGTAGAATTCTCGATGCGATTGATCACAACGCAAGTTTCGCGGTCATGAGCGGGATTAAACCTACAGGTGTCTTCCATCTCGGGACGAAGATGACCGCGGACGACATGATCTACTTCCAATCGCTCTCGAAAAAGGCCACGGTCTTCTACGCCATAGCGGACGTGGAGGCCTTTAACGACAACGGGCTAACTTTCCAGGAGAGCTCCAAAATCGCCGTTCAGAACGTCGCCGACATACTCGCTCTGGGACTCGACCCCGAAAGGGCCGTCGTCTACAAGCAGAGCCAGGAGATTCGCGTGATGCGCATGGCCACGATATTCTCGAAGGCGGTGACCAATAACATGCTGAGGGCGATATACGGCGAAAGGCAGGTCGGGCTCTACCTCTCGGCGCTGATACAGGCGGGAGACATATTGATGCCGCAGCTTCCCGAGTTCGGTGGTCCGAAGCCAGTGATCGTCCCCGTAGGAGCAGACCAGGACCCTCACATCCGGCTCTCGAGGGACCTGGCGAACGCCTATCATCAGGAGTTCGGCTTCATACCTCCGTCGGCGATTTACCACAAGCTGATCAGGAGCCTCGACGGCTCGACAAAGATGTCTAAGCGGAGCGCCGCTTCGACCTTCACCCTCGATGACGAGCCATCCGCCGCAGCGAAGAAGGTGTTGGCCGGTTTCACTGGCGGCCGACCGACCATCGAGGAACAGAAACGGATAGGTGGTGAGGCCGACAAGTGCCCTATATACGACCTCTATCTCTTCCATTTCGCGATAGAGGACGAATACGCCAGGAGGGTATACGACGAGTGCTACGGAGGCATACGAATGTGCGGCGACTGCAAGAAGGAGCTCGCAGGGATAGTCAAGAAGTACCTGGAGGAGCACGCGAGGAAACGCAACTCTCTCATGAAGGACGCGGAAGAGCTGATCGAGAAGAGTCGGAAGGCCCTGGACTCGATGGCAAGATGACAGAGACCGACAAGACGCCGCTCCACCCCCTCGAGCAGAAAGTTCTCGAGTCGGTGGCCGGCAAGGATTGGGTCGATTTCGACTCGGTCGTGAAGGGCTCGGGGCTCCAGCCAGACCAGGTGAGGAGGGCGGTGAGCTGGCTCGTATCGAAGAACCTGATTTCATCACGGGAGGCTACGTCGAAGACGCTGACAATTCAGAGCGAGCCCGTCGAGCTGCTTCTTACGCAGAGAACGAGTACCGAAGGCTTGGACATGGAGTCCCTTCGACGGACTTTCAGCTCAAATCAGGAGTTCGCCGCCGCTCTCGGAAACGCGAGGACGCTGGGCTGGATCGAGGTCAAGGAGAAAGCGGGGAAGCCACTCGTGGTCCTCAAGAACAAGGAGAACGCTCGCAGGTACGAATCCTTCATCGCATCGCTCAAGGGGCGACCGACAGAACAGGACAACGTTCCGGCCGAGTTCAGGTCCTACGTAGACAGGCTGGTCACCCGAAACATCGCCAAGATAAACGAGTCCAGGTCGGTGGACCTCCGAATCACAGCGGAGGGTACCCGCGCCCTCAAGGAGAGCGCTTCGGAACGCTGGATCGAGAGGATCACCCCTGAAGTCACTTCGAAGATCAGACTCAACGGACAGAGCCCCAGGCTGAGGCCGATCGATGTCAGCGCCCCGGCTCCGACCGTGTTCCCTGGGCGCAGACACCCAGTGCAGGAGTTCATCAACGAAGTGAGGGAGGTGTACCTCTCGATGGGGTTCACGGAGATAGCTGGAGACTCGATCCAGTCCTCGTTTTGGAACTTCGACGCCCTCTTCACCCCTCAGGACCACCCTGCGAGGGAGCTGCAGGATACCTTCTACGTGGGGGGCGTTCGCGACAACGAGCTCCGACGCAAGGGCATCGTGGCGAACGTAGCCGCTGCTCACGAGAGCGGGTGGGAGACGGGAAGCATGGGATGGGGGTATTCCTGGGACCTCGAGGAGGCGAAGCGCTTGGTCCTGAGGACCCACAACACGGCACTCACCATCAGGGCGACGATGGAGTCAGAGGACAACGAAACGAGGGTCTTCAGCGTGGGCAAGGTCTACCGAAACGAAAGCATCGACTTCAAGCACCTCGCCGAGTTTCACCAGATGGAGGGGATCGTCGTCGGGAAGGGACTCAATGTGCGCGATCTGATGGGAGTGCTCAAACACTTCTACAGGAAGCTGGGGATGAAGAACATCAAGTTCTGGCCGAGTTACTTCCCCTACACAGAGCCCTCGATTCAGGTGATGTTCTACGACGACAAGACTGGGAAGTGGCTCGAGATGGGAGGTTCGGGAATATTCAGGCCGGAGGTGGCACTACCCCTTGGAATCAGGAAGCCTGTCCTCGCGTGGGGGTTGGGGCTGGAAAGGGTCCTGGCGCTGCGCCTGGGGATGTCAGGCATCCGCGAGTTCTACGTAAGCGACCTCGATTGGTTGAGGAGAAGAAGAGAGATTGCCAGTTCTAGAAATACACTTTAGCCGCTTCGAGAAGATGACAGGTCTCCCACGAGGGACGATAGTCGACCGGCTGCCCTTCCTGGGCTTGGACATCGAAAGCGAGGGGCAGGACACCATAAGAGTGGAGTACAGCCCCAACCGACCCGACTTCTCGACGGACTACGGGATAGCGAGGGCGCTCCGCGGACTGGTCGGACGCGAGACGGGTCCTCCTGGATACAAGGTAGCCAAGGGCACCGCCTCCGTGCGCGTGGACCCGAACCTCCAGAAGGTCCGGCCGTACATAGCCTGCGCGGCTATACGGGGACTAAAGTTGGATGACGAAACGATAAGACAATTGATCTCGATGCAGGAGGACCTGCACAACGGCATAGCGAGGCGGCGCAAGAAGGCAGCGATAGGACTCCACAACATGGACGTAATCAAGCCGCCGTTCACCTACTCCGGCGTGCCCTCGTCGTTTGAGTTCGTCCCGTTGGGTGAGAGCAGGAAGATGAGCATAGAGAAGATCCTCTCCGACACGGAGACCGGAATGTCCTATGGGCACATACTCAGGAACTCAAAGACCTATCCCATTCTGACAGACTCTGCCGGTACCGTTCTCTCGTTCCCCCCGATAATCAACGGCAGCTCGACCAAGGTCGATACGAGCACAAAGAACATGCTGATCGACGTCACTTCGACCAATCTACGAACTGGGGACGAGGTCCTCGCGATACTGTGCGCCGCGTTGTCCGACGCAGGAGGCGCGATCGAATCATTGCAGGTCGACTATTCGGACTCAAAGAGGACGACGCCCGACCTCTCTCCCACCAAGATGAAGTTCGACAGTAGTCTTGCAACGAGCCTTACAGGCCTCAATCTCAGTGCGAAGGAGATGGCCCTGTGCCTGGAGCGCAGTCGCCTCGGTTTGGACCACGAGGGCAACGCGACAGTGCCCAGGTACCGCGTCGACATATTGCACCCGGTCGACCTCGTCGAAGAAGTTGTCATAGGCTATGGTCTTGACAAGATGGAACCGGCCTATCCACCCAGCCCTGAACCAGGAAGTCTGCACTCGCTCGTTGTGGGGCTCGACAGCATTTCAGAGTCTATCTCGATGGCGGGTTTCATCGAGACGATGAACTTCGACCTCGTCGACGCGGCATCGCTCTATACCAAATTCGCTAGGAGCCCTGACTCGAGGATAGAAGTGGAGAACCCGCGGACGACCGAGCATAGCATGCTCCGGGACTCGATACTGCCATCGCTCATGTCTGTCCTCTCTCGCAACGTCCAGACCTCCTATCCCCAGAAGGTCTATGAGGTGGGGCGGATCTTCCTGAGAGACGGACAGAAGGTGGTCGAACGACCGAGGGTTTCGGCCCTTGTCGCGCACTCGTCCTCATCCTTCTCGGAGGCGAAGTCCTACCTAGAGGCGCTTGTGATGATTCGGCTCGAAGAATCGATCAAGACCGTCCCGGCGGCCCACTGGGCCTTCGCGGAGGGCAGGACCGCGGAGGTATTCGTCAAGGACCGGAGCATTGGCTTCCTCGGCGAGATAAAGCCATCAGCGCTGGCCTCCTTCGGCCTGGATGTCCCTGTGGCCGGATACGAGATAGACCTAGCGGCGTTCACCTAGAACTGATATAACCAGGGGTGCAGCATTCCGTCCGGCTTCCGTCGAAACGCGCGAACAACGGCCACCCGCGAAGGCGGTAACACGCTTTGATGAACGGATGGTTTACCCAGTCGTGCTACAGACGGAAGCCATCTGGATACGCTTTTATTGGGGCGAGCATCGTATCTCCTCGGGCCCGTTTAGAGAGGCTTGAGGATAACGGTGACAACCGGGAGATGAGTCGAGCTGTTCAGAGGCGGGCTACATCACGATTCGGGTTGGGGCCCAAGGACGAGCGCTACCAGCAGTTCGTCGACTTCTTGGTCTCGTTCATCGGCGAGCTCAACGACCTCTCCGCCGGAGGAGCCGCGGTCCTGGTCGAGGGACAGCGTGACAGCAGGGCGCTCTCCGAGCTGGGGTATGAAGGCAAGATACTCACGAAGACGTCCCTGTCCTCTACTCGTGCGGAAGCAAGCCTACGCGGCTTCAGATCTGTGGTGATACTGACGGACATGGACAGGGAAGGCCAGAGGCTGGCGGCGAAATACATGGTGCTTTTCCAGACGATGAGAATTAGCGCTTCGCTAAGCCAACGCAGACGCCTCAGGAGCGCATCGGGAGGCACCTTCCTGCACATAGAGAACCTCTCTAGGTTCATCCCTGAGGTACCGGAGATGAGGGCGATGACCACAAAGATGAGAGTTTAAATATGGCCGGAAATCCGCCGGGTCTGTTAAGCTTAGTTCCGTTAACTAGCTGACACGAGAAGAACGCATTTGCCAGATTCGGCTATAGTAAAGTACCTCGTTAAGTTGAGGTTCGAAGTAGATGGAGTGGTAGAAAAGGCCGACATGATCGGCGCCATCTTTGGTCAGACTGAGGGCTTGTTCGGTCCAGAAATGAACCTGAACGAGCTCCAGAAGAGCTGGAAGGTAGGGAGGATCGAGATCAACCTCGAGTCCAAGAATGACCGGACTTATGGAGAGATCCTCATACCCATGTCCACCGACGTCAGCACGGCTGCCCTCATAGCGGCCGCCGTCGAGAGCGTCGACAAGGTGGGGCCATGCTCCGCGAGAGTGGAGCTTGTCACCATCGAGGACGTGAGGGCTTCCAGACGGAAGCAGATCGTCGACCGCGCCAAGGACATAATGAAGGAATGGGGTTCGAGGACCGCGAGCGAGGGCGAGAACCTCCTCAAGGACGTCCAGGACTCTACCAAGCGCGCACGCGTCGTGAGCTACGGGGTCGAGAACCTTCCCGCCGGACCGGGGGTGTACACCTCCGATATGGTATACGTCGTGGAAGGCCGCGCCGATGTGATACTTTTCCTCAGGGCTGGAGTGGAGAATGTCGTGGCCGTGGAAGGGACGAGCATCTCCCAGTCGGTGATAGACCTCAGCAGGAGGAAGCGGGTCATCGCGGTCCTCGACGGCGACAGGGGAGGGGATCTCATCGAGAAGGAACTCGAGCAGGTCGCCAGAGTCGAGAGAGTCCTCCGCGCACCACACGGAAAGGAGGTAGAGGACCTTACACCGGTC
>JASHPA010000044.1 GCA_030038365.1 Nitrososphaerales archaeon | reverse complement strand
CAATAGACGTAGTTGTTCGAAGACAGGCACGCACCGTTCCCGGGCTCGACGTTCTTCGGATACACCGTGGTCTGTGTCCATACACTTCCCACCGTTCCCGATGAGAGAGTCGCCGTGGTGACGTTGTCTATTGCGGGGTAGTCGTATTCCACCAGGCCACCGACATAGATCTTCTGCTCGCCTCCGATGCATGTGATAAAGGCCGTCGTCGCGTTCGTGGTCGTCACACACGAGGTGTCGGAGACGTCCGCTCCCCCGTAACCCTTGTCGCCGCAGGACGAGGTGCAGGCGAAATCGGTCTGCTCTGTCCAGGTGCCTATGCCCGAGCTGCCTATGGACGCCGAGTACACGCCTGACGAATCCCCGGCCGCTCCGCCTGACGTGCCGCCTACGCAGGTTATGTAACCTTCCGAGACGACGCAGGACTCACCGAATATCCCAACGGGGTAAGCCGTGGTGGACATCCACGTACCCACGCCCGAGGACGACACCAGCGCATATTCCACGGTGGAGACGTCCTCTACGCCGTTCCCCCCACCGATGCAGTAAATGTAATCCCCGGAAGTGACGCACGTCGGGAGATAGATTACCGAAGGATACGGCGTCGTGCTGTGCCAGGTACCGATCCCATCGGCCCCAAGCGAGGCATAGTACACATCGTCGGGGATCGTGACGTTATCCTCGATGTATCCTCCCACACAGACTATCGTGCCGCCGGACTGGGCGCAGGAGGTACCGATGGTGTCGAACGGATACGGGGTCGTCTGGTTCCACGATCCCGGAGCCTCCGCCCGGGCTGCCGGTATTATCGGGACGATCAGAAAGACGCTCGCGACCAGGACGACGGCCGCGACCACAGCAAAGAGACGACGAGAGACGATTCCTGACGAATTTCTAACCGCAGAGGCCCCTGGGTCAGGGAAATCCACATCGCAGCAGGGGGATGGTCCGCCTATTTATCACTAGAGGGGCCTAATAAGGTGGAAAAACCATCACTGCCGGCGCCATCCTCTATGCTGGAGGGATCCATGGCTGCGAGCGGCCGACCCTCAAGCAGGATATCCCCGGCCGTCGTCAGATCCCCAGCCCGAAGCCCATCACGAACGCCTCGGCCTTCTTCACCTGGTTGATGAATTCCAGGCCCTTCTGGGTCAGGATGTAGTATTTGCTGTCGTCATCCTGTTTCTCCTCGAGCAGACCCTTGCCGGTAAGCTCGGAGAGGTACTTGACGAGCCTGTCGTGCGAGAGGTTGGCGCGGTACAGGATCCTTGTTGGCTTGGTGTTCCCCTCATCCCTGACCGTGACGAGGATGTCGAGGTAGATCTTCAGCGCGCTGCGGGGCCTCTCACTTGACACTTCGACCACTCCAAACAAGGAAGATGAGCAGCGCCAGGAAGCCGCAGAACTCTATGCTGTTCCCGACCAGGAAGACTCCCGAGAGGGACCCGAGCACTCCGGTGAGCATCAGCAAATGGCCCGCGAAAATGAGCGTAAACCCGAAGAGTACGATCAGGGCGAGGTTGCTCTTCGAGTGGGTGAAGACCCGTACGCCCTGGATCACGATGAGAAGCAGGAGGAAGATGACTGCTACCTGCGAAGCCACATAGATCGTCAGCACGAGCACCGCCGAGGCAAGTAGCCTCCCTGCTCCGGTCCCAGCCAGCGCGGGCACCGGCGCTCCCGCGGGTGTCTGCTTCCTTGCGAACGCGCTGAGGCCGTAGCCCCAGGCGAAGAGGCCGTACGCCACCACTTCGAGCGCCGTGTAGGTGATTATCGCGACGAGCTTGATGCCTCGCTCCCGGGCGACATCGATCGGAATTGCTCCGACGAGGCGCTCGGTCCCCGCCTGGAGGATGAGGCTCATGCCCAGTATGAGAAACCCGATGCTGATGTACCTGAGGAGGATAGACCCTACGAGCCTGTTGGCCCTGTATGCGTAGTAGCTGATCAACAGGGCTACGGCCCCCGAGATTACGTTCAGCACAGCGATTAGTTCGGTGTTTGCCAAGGTTCTAGTCCAGCTCCTGGACGCGAGGATGCATTCGTCTCAACCCGGGATGCAGTCAGCTGGTGGGACATCAGGGGCGAGTTATTAAGGCAAGCGCCGCCGTCAAAACCCTCGTCTGGACGCCCCGTCTATACGCGCGGTTTGGACTCGACGTTCCCGTCCGATAAATACCGTGCACTGCTATTCGCAGTCCTGAGGACAGATGAACACGACAAAAACGGCAGCAATCGGCGCGGCCTCCGCCATCGCGGTGGTCGCGCTCATCCTGGCATATCCGGCCATGGCAGCCACGATAAGCCCGGCTAATGCAGGCCCCCTCGCGGGGACCGCGCTGGGCTCGGGCAGCGGGCAGAGCATCGTCCCGACCCCTACCGCGCTCACGGTAGGACAGACAATCACCTTCACCAGCACCAGCGGCCAGTTCCACGTGGTGGGCAAGCCCTCCGAGAGCGGCAACGCTTCGGGGACTCTAACGCTGAGCGTGACAGGCGCCTTCAAGGGCGGATACGCCCTCTCGATCGCGTCCGGCAGCCTCACCATAAACGGAACGACCTACGGCGTCGCGTCCGGCTCGGCGGAGATGGGCCCGCACGAGGCGCACCTGGTAGGGCAGGGCGACTTGGTAAGCACGACACCAGGTTCCTTCCTGTTCGCGGCAGGCGCGCACGCCAACTTCCAGGGACAGACCTACAACACGGTCAGGTTCGATGTGGAGAGCAACGGAGTAGAGTACGCGGTCCTCCTTCTCGCGACCGTCGCGGTCTCGTGAGGGTCCCGCGCGCTTCCCTTTTTTCTAGCCGAAGAAGCCGGTCCAGTAGCCGACGATCACGAGGGCCAGGGGTATGAAGAACGCCGCCCAGAGTCCCTTGTTCCAGCGCCAGACCTTCGCGCCGTCGAGGACGAAGATTGGGAGCATGTTGAACGCGGCTAGGAAGAAGTTGAAGTACGAGCCCAGGTATCCCGCCTCGACGAGCAGCGCGCTCCCCGTGTTGATCAGGAGCAGGGGCAGGAATATCAGCGCTATGACGATGTTCGTGATGGGCCCCGCGAGGGAGACGATCCCGTTCTCCTTTTCCGTGATCCCGTAACCGTTGATGTATGTGGCGCCGGGCGCCGCGAAGACGAGGCCGGCGATCAGGGCGGAGAGGATCGCGAACGCGAGACCCGACGGCCACATCCTGAACTCCGCTTCGAACCCGTACCTTTCGGAGACGAACTTGTGCATCAGTTCGTGCAGGACGAAGCCCACCCCTATGGTGAACAGCGCGAGCAGGAGCGTCGTGTAGAGCGGGAAGCATGTCACCCCGCTCACGACGCACTCCGAGGACGAAACGAAGATCGGCTGCCCCTGATAAACAGCCAGACGAGACGAGAATCCCTCCAGCGCGCCGCCCGATATGGCAGCGGTGAAGGCTGCCCCGAGGGCCACCCAGGCGATTATTATGTCCCTGAGCTCTACCCTGGAGAATGTCCGCGGCCTCGACACCCTGCCTCCGTAGCCACCGCCGCCGCTCCACGAGAACGTGGAGGTCGTCGCGCCCTGGACGACCGGTCGCCTGGAGAGATCACCCGTGCACGCGTGGGACTCGGGAAGCCTGTGCTCCGAGCAGAACGTGCCCCCGCAATAGTTGCAGACGAAGGGGAGGGCCTCCTCCTTTCCACAGTACTCACAGTTCAAACTTCAATGTCACGTCGGAGAGTTGCAACACTCGGAACCAAAATTCCTTATGAAGCTTGTGCTGCCCGCGTAC
>JASHPA010000043.1 GCA_030038365.1 Nitrososphaerales archaeon | reverse complement strand
TTGGGTCCCAATCAAAAAGGTGGCGTAGATACCGAAGCCCGTAGCGGCCGCGATACCCGCATAAATGGAGATGACCTTTCCCCATTCCCGTCGAGAAAGGACAATGGGGTTTCGAATCTCGTTCGTTATCATTCTTACGTCTTCCTCGCTGGAGGACGGTCCGGATCTCACTGTTCACCCGATAACTTAGCCTTTCTTTCGAATAAGAAGAGTCTCGCAAGATAGCCAACGAAGAGCGAAGCGACCATGAGGAAGAGGATGACAGCATACGCCCAACTCGGGATTGCCTGGGCAGAGCCTGTCTGGGTGACGGTCTCGGTCGTAGTCGCGTTTGTGAGGGTTGTCACCGAGGTGGTCGTTACCGTGATTGTTGACGTTGTGGATGAAACAGCCGCCGTGTAGGCAAACTGGGAACTCGTGGAGGCCGTGCTCCAGGAAGCGGTAACCGTGTAGTTGCCACTGGTCCAAAGGCCGTTCACCCCAGCATGGAATGTGTCGTTGAACGCGCCGTTCGACTGGAGCGCTACTGCATCCGAGAAGACAAGCAGTCCTGACGGGTTAAAGATCTTCAGCGCCACGCTGCCCGTTGCCGTAGGGCTCCCTGCCACCATCCCTGTGATGAGACCGGACTGATTCCCTGAGTAGCTCGCAGCACTCGTTCCGACCGAGAGCGTATAGACGGCGCTGGAGGTAGTGCTGGAACTGGAACTGCTCGACGACGAGGAGCTGCGAGAGCTGGAGCTGGAACTCGACGAAGAAGAGGAGCTGGAGGAGGATGAACTTGATGATGAGGATGAAGAGCTGCTTGAACTGCTCGAGTGTGAGGAGCTACTGGAGGACGAACTGCTCGAGGAGCTAGATGTGGCGGTGTAGGTCGAGCTGCTGAAGGTCAGGACGTAGGTGCTCATGTCCGTCGCCGAGTGGTCTCCCGGCGAGGAGAACTCACCCACAGCGAAGCCAATCTCGATTGTGGATCCCACGCCGAGGGTCGGGAAGTCGTATGGCGAGGCGTCGGTCAGCTTGAAAGGCCGATAGCAGACGGCGGTGTATGTGTTGCCTGACATTGTCAGCCCGCACGTAGACTGAGTCTTGTAACCCGCTGATTCAACAGATACAGGTGTCTGCTCCCCTGTGGCGATGAACTCATCGACGCCATTCGTGAAGGCGGGGCTCGCGAGGATCATTATAGTGGGCGTAGTCGGGCTGCCCATAGGCTGAGTGTTGTTCATGTGACCGAGTTCAATCCCGCCGAAGCAGTACTGGTCGTAGCAATAGACCGAGGATGTCTGCCACTGCATGAGAAAGAGCCATCCCGTGCCGTTTTGTTTTACAGCGAAGGTCATCCCGGAGGTCGGCTCGGTGAATGTCTGGGTATCTGTCCACTGGGATGCCTGATACGGAGCCTTTACGTTCACGGGAATTGTGGCTGAGTACGCTGTGATTGTGGTGGGAGAGGCACGTGCCGCCTCAAACTGGGCTCCGAGCCCCAACACCAGGATAACGATAACAAGGGGAACGACGATCTTTGCAACTTTGAGCCTAGCCATAACCGAGATAAATTTCCAAGAGGATGTCTAGTTAAAGTCCGAACACGATTCTCAACTATGAGAATAGATTCCTAGCCGGGAAAACCTGACTCGGCCAGAAAATCCTTCGATATCCGTTTGTGATCGACATTCGCTCAAACCCACGAGGCGCTCCGAAAGGGGGAAGAGTGCAGGCTTCCCGAAGACCAGCCTCTGCTCGAGG
This sequence comes from Nitrososphaerales archaeon, assembly GCA_030038365.1. Taxonomy (GTDB): domain Archaea; phylum Thermoproteota; class Nitrososphaeria; order Nitrososphaerales; family Gagatemarchaeaceae; genus Gagatemarchaeum. The sequence continues at coordinate 4,425 of JASHPA010000043.1, read as the reverse complement.
CCCGGAAGGCGTTCACACAAAGGGCAAGATGTCGAGCTTTGCACGGGATGCACGAGAGCAGTTGAAAGATGTTTATGCTTCGACCCTGGTAGAAGCACTAGGGGAGAGGAAGCCGGGTGATGCAAGCGAGAGCCCTCACCAGTGTGGACAGGTCGGCGTTCAGTATACAGCATCGCGCTCCTTCAAGTTTAGACACCTCGGGGAACTCCAGCAAAACGTCCCTTATCCCCGCAGACTTCAGTGGGCTTGACGACAGCCAGAGGCTGACCAAATCCGCAGGCGCTGCGTCCATCGCGTCCTCACATGGAAACAGCATCACTGGCGAACCATCTGCTGACAGCTGAAGGTTCCAGAAGATTGCATTCCCTTGATCCGTGGAAACACTCTTGAGCTTCTGGGTGGCGATGGTCGGATCGCCGTCTGTCACTGATCCATCAGTTATGTTGATCAGCTGAGGCGGCTGAGCCGAGTGGTGCACCAGGGACCACGAGGCAATCGTCTCGTATGCTTCGAAAAGCGCGCTGCAGAGAGGCGCCTTGCCTCCGGCTGCATGCTTTAGCCAAAACGGGAAGACGGGATGAACATTGTCGGAGCTAATCGTCGATTCGTCGTGCCTCGTACATTCGGCGTTCGCCCGCGTCTCCGTCGGATCAATTTGAAGGATTGACCTGACAGAGTCTCCGGCGCCGCCGTATCCAAATATGCTGACGGCGAAGTTTTCGCCCGTGAAAGCGCCGGGTGACGTCGTCCTGACCTGATAGAGTTTCTGAAGATAGAGATTCAGGGAATCGGCCACGGCCTCCGCTATCGAGAGCCCGTATTCGGACAAGCTGGCTTTCATCGATTCGGACTGATTGATGAGAAAGACAGTAAGACGGTCGCCCGGAAGAGTCAGCTCTACAGAGGATGTCATTTCAGCTTCAATCCTCATGTTCGGTGGCCGCGGAAACAGCGCCAGCCGGGATGGCTGAGGGCGCCTTTAGTCCAGGGGCCGCTTCTCCGGCGACCGGCTCGTCCCGGGTCCCCCGTATTATCGACGGGACGAGGTGATATATCAGAGACGCGTAGAGATGCAGCGAAACTGTCACTATGAGCAGTATCGCGACCAGCCTGTGGACCGCCAGTATGAATGGAAGTCCGCCCGTGCCCGTGAGCGCCATGCCTATGGGATTGAGGACGGCAGACACCCACCAAAACTGGGCGGGGAACGCGTCCGTGAGTCCCGTCAGCGCCAGAATGATCCCCATTAGCGCGTAGGTCCACCAGACCACTATGACGCTAGGTATCAGCTTCTCCACGTACTCGTTCTTCTTTACGTCGAACTTTATGGGCTCCTCAATCGCCGGACGAAGCCGGAACCAGTAGAGAGTCTCGGACACGATGTACCGTATGGAATACGGTATCCGCCTTATCGAGAACCACTTCCAGTCGTGGGCGGCCAAGAAAACGTAGAGGAAGACAAAGGCGGTCACAATGAACGCGAAGCCGACGATGATATGGAGAGAATAGGTGATTTCGGGGAGTCCAAAATAGAACAGACCGTTCATCTGGAACCCGGTGACGAGCAGAAAAGCGCCCTCGATCACTATGGCCCAGTGGACGAGCCTGACGGCCAGCCCGTGTCGCATAGTCTTGACGGTCTTGACTGCCACGCCAGGTCACTTGACCTTGATGTAGCGCTCCCGTCCCCTGGTGTCGACGGCGTGCACGGTGCAGGCAAGGCAAAGGTCGAAGGACCGGACTATCCATGCGGTCTGCAGCAGATCGGTGTAGGTCCCCGTTGTGCCAACGGGTGCGCCGACGAGGGCGCCCTCGAGTGGTCCTGCGGGTGAGACGTTCCATGTCGTCGGCGCGACTATCTGGTAGTCGCTTACCTTTCCTGATTCAACGCTCATCCAGTGGAAGAGAGACCCACGCGGAGCTTCCCAGAGACCGATTCCCTGGCCGGAGGAGGACGGGGCAGTGTATGGTGTGTAAGACGGCTCGTTGATGTCCATCTCGCCCAGCCAGGTCGCTAGGAGTCCGTTGGTAGGTAGCCCCAACGCGGTAAGGACGTCGACGAGCGAGAGGTTCAGTGGTTGGTTGGCAACCATGAGGTTCTTGGTCGTGTTGTTCGATCCGACGAGCGCGACGAGCTCCAGGGCCCTGCAGACCATCCTGTCGAATACCGAACCGTTCGGGTTGAGTGGTAAGCCTGGCACCACCGAAGGAAGGATGCTGTTCACGATTGCACCCAGCTTCGGGTACAACCCGGAGACGTACTCCCGAGCGAGTGGCCCGCTCTCGGTGGGATTGCCCGCGTACCTCGGCGACTTGGCCCAAGAATAGGCGTTTGGATTGGACATGTCGGGCTGCGGGACCGGTTCCTGTGTGACGGGTAGCGAAGTGGCCTGGTTGTACCAGGAGCTGGCGACGGACTCGCTGAGCTGCGCTGGGTCAAACTGGGTGGGAGTGGTCGAGGGAGACTGAATCACTCCCCGTGCGAGCAGAAGCGGCATGTTTGACGTCCCGCTTGACGTGGTAGGGTCGGGAAACGCTCCCAGTGAGATGAAGTTGCCTGGTCCCGGGCCCAATCCTGCCAGAGTCGTCGCCTGGGAGGTGAGAGAGTTCCAGATCACGGGCGCCACGATATCGGTGATCGTCCGCATGTTCGAGACCTTGTTCAGGGACTGCTCTATGACTGTGGGCGTAGGTCGGACGGGGTTGCCGCCCGGGATGGATGAGCGCGCGTGGGGCGTCTTCCCTCCCCAGAGCGTTATGAGCTGGTGCATGTATGCCTGGGCGGGGATTATCGCCCACTTCAGCAGGTCAGCATAGTTGTTTATCACGAGAGACTGGCTCAGGGCTTCGAGCAGGTTGTAGAGCTGATAGTCGGGCCCGGCCAGGACTAGGAGGTGTGCCGCGTGTGAATACGCCCAGTCCGCCCCCAGGATAACGTTCCTGCTGAGAACGGCGTTCTTTGGAATGCTGGTTGTCTCCTGGGTGTAGTTGTTGGTGTAGGAGAGCATCCCTGCGTAGTTCTCCACGGCGCGGGTGCCGTTAAGATGGTGATCGCTGTGACACACACCACATACAGCCGAGAGTATGGGTGGGCAGTCCCTGGGATCCCGCCCCACGACTATCGTCTCGAAGCCCCTGAAGAGCGTCGCGCTGCACTTGGCGGTCGTTACGGTGTTCGTGCTGTCGTTCACGTCTATCTCGACGTTGAGGTGGCCCTCTATGCGGGTGACCGGGTCGACGATGTACTTGGTCATCCTTCACTGGCTCCCCTTCTCTTGGTCCTTCTTCGTTGAAGCCTCCGCGGCCTTCTGCTTCCTCTGGTCTCTTACCTCCTTGGTAATCGCATGGACGCCTATCACAGCCGCTCCGGCCACGCCGGCCGCGATGGCGATGTCGTCCACATTGATCCCGAAGAACTGAGGCACCAGTTCTATCTCCTCGTAGAAGGGGCTCGTCGGAGGGTCGGGGAAGCTTGGATGCATGCAGCCCCAGCACATCGGGCCGGCCAGGGTGCAGGTGCCCGTCCCGGCGTTCCAGTGAGTGAGCGAGCAGGCGCCATAGGTGATCGGCCCTTTGCAACCCAGCTTCCACAGACAGTTCGTAGGGTCGTCGAACGTCGTTGCGAAATTACCCAAGTCATATTCTCCTCTTCGCGGGCACCGCTCGTGAATCGTCTCGCTGTAGAACGCCGTGGGGCGTCCCATGCTGTCCAGATCTGCCGGATAACCTTGAAGAACGGTCGCCAGCGTTACGAGAGTCCAGTCCGGGTTCGCCGGACAGCCGGGAATGTTGATGACAGGATTCTTGGTCGTTACACCCGCCATCTCCAGGGCCTGAGTTACGGGCACGGCTCCTGTCACGTTACCCTTACCGGCTGGAATCCCGCCGAACGAGGAGCACTGACCAACTGCGACTACATAGGTGGCCTTGGCAGCCAGCTTCTGAAGAAGTTCGTAGCCGGTCACGGGCGTACCATTCTGCTCTCCGAGGGTCACAAAGTCACCCTTGGATCCGCCCGTTGGGGTTCCGAGCAGCGGGGTTCCCTCCACCACAAGGACGTCAACCGGAGCGGAGCCGAAGGCCGCGTTGAAGAGGGGCACCTGCGAGGTGTCTTCGGTAGTATATCCTGCCGTCATCCAACCCATGCTGCCCACCTGATAGTTATCCGCCATGTACGCCTGCCAGAAGTTGAGGGCGATCCCGAGGTCGACCACTGAGGAGATCAGGTCAGGGTTGTATGCCTGGAGCATCGATATAGAGCAGCCGGAGTCGCCCGCTAGTGGGAGCCAGATGAGGTTGGCATTGTTCTGCTGGACTTGCGCCAAGACCTTCTTGATGTCTGCGGAATAGGCAGCGATGACGAAGCCAGCGCCGAACACGCCCGCCAGCTTCAAGAAGTTCCGTCTCGTTACTTCCATTGTGGCA
>JASHPA010000042.1 GCA_030038365.1 Nitrososphaerales archaeon | reverse complement strand
TTGGGATTCTCCACGTAGTCAATCTTCAGTTGCGGTGTGACGGCGAAAAAAGCCTCCCCGGAGTATACGGCATGTTCGATTCTGACGGTTATCGGCAATGTATCCCAGAACGCCTTACAAGTCCTCGGCGCTGAGCTTTCGAGCAACTCGGCAGTGAATTTGCCTCCTTTCTCGAACTCGAGAGTGAAATGTTTTACCATTATCGTTGAGGGATAGACAGTATTATACATCGTTTGGGTGGGTTCAGGAACTATTCTAGCGTCGGAGCCGACCCTGAGACCAGCGCCGTTGTGCTTCGAAGGTAATAGGAGATTCCTACGAAATCACCACGCAATGGCGTGTAGTGAGGCTGTCTTTCCGTGTTGTTGGCTATCTAAGGCGCTATAAGTGGGAGTGCATCTCGAGACTGACCATGCGGTCTGCATTTTCCTGCTCGATACGAGACCAGTGCTCATGCAGAATCTGCCAAGACGTACTCGTTCTCTGCAGCACAACCGAGACGCGAGAATTCCCATTATATGAAAACGTCTCAAATTCGATGTGATAACAGTAGGTGAAAGTCGCCAGGGCCAGCTCTCCTAGAGAGACAACTCGAAGCTGTTCCATACTACAGTTACTTGCCTTGGCGTCGTCAAAGACTCGAGCACAGTGTTTTTCTGCCTCTCGTGAATCCATCAGATGCAGTGGTGGGAAATCGTCGAACATCGTGAACACTTTTGGCTCTCTTGTAGTCGAAATTCCTGACACGTTCTTTGTGTTCGAGGCCTCAAGGTATTGGTTCCTCAGAAAAGCCGTGACCTCATGGGTCACGGTATCATCCTCATAGGCTCCTTGAAGGAACCGGTCTATGAGCAGATGCAGCGATAATCGGAGGTTGAAGAGTTCTTGCCTGAGGCCTCGGTCACCATGGTCAACCTCGTCAATGAGGTTGTCGAGTCGTATCAGTGCTACTCTAAGGAGCGTTGACGCGCCCTTCCTCATGCGCGAACGGGGCTTCGACAGATTAGCCATGGAGTCAAAGTCCGGTTCACGTCGCTGGATGCCGTTAAGCGCCTCTTTGGCAGGAACTCCCTGGTTCAGGAGGTTGGCTGCATGTCGCAACTGTCTGACGGTTAAGTCATTTTGTACCGCGGTCTCCGCGAGACTCTGCTGCTTGGAGGAGTCAGATACTCGGTATATTTCCCAAGCATCGCTGGAAGTTAGGAGACGTCTCCGGACCATCTCCTGTATCCGCTCAGGAAGCGAGAGCAAGGCAATCCTGTGCGAGACGAACTCTTCGCTCTTCCCGATTCTGCCCGCCAGTTCGGTGCTGCTTCCATAGCCGAACTTGTCGACGTAGAGTTTGAAGGCTCTCGCCTCCTCAATGGGGTCGAGCGTTTTCCTGTGCAAATTTTCCTCGATAGACACTTCAAATGCATCCCGGTCTGACATGTCCCGTATTATGGCTGGAATCTCCGACAGTCCGTTAAGCTTGCAGGCGGTGTATCTTCTGTGTCCTGCCACTATTTCGAACTTTGTTTTAATGGGGCGAACCAGTATCGGCTCCAAAAGTCCCCTACGCCTAATTGAATTCACCAATTCGTCTATATCGCCGAGATCCTCCCTCAATGGGAAGAGCGGAGGAGTTATCGCCCTCAGTGGAATGACGTCTACTATGGCTGTTGCCTTCAGATAGCTCCGCAGACGAGTGCGCAACCGGACTTCAAAGGGCATGAATCTATTTAACTGCTTACCAGAACTGCTGGGCATCGTTACTCGGCTACCCTCTGCCTGCGGGCAGTATGGTCAAGGTCCCGCATGATAAACATCTATCAACTTCAGATGCAATTTCTATCTAGTGGACTCACCATGCACCCACATGGAGTAATCGGCTACGTTAGGTGCGGTAATCAGCACATGAGTTGAACACAGATCGCCGACCTACGTTTCTTGTTATGCTTCCATGGAAGGTGTTAATGCCACACATAGGTTTCATTGCGCCTCCGCCGGGAATATCATCCACACGTTGGCTATTAGTGGGAGAAAGTCGAGTTCGAACAGGTGAACTTTGAAAGCTGTCAACGGTTCGGTAGCTCAATAGGTTTGGATGCATACCTCTGGGCGAGCACGCGCAGCCCGATTAACTCATCTTCGAGGGTCTTCTTATCGGCGCGCCTGTAGATTTCCGGGTCGGATAATAGCGAAAACTCTCTGAGTGTGTCCGTGAACGCATCCATGAACTCCGCCCCTATCAGCCCCTTTTTCGAGATCAGGGTGGCCTGGATGGCATTGGCTAGAGCCTTTCCTTCTCTCAGATGGTGAGAGAGCTTCTCCCGGTCGTCGACATGCGACTGGGCAGCCAGGACGGCCTTGGCGAGCAAATCAAAAAGGACAGCCTCATCCGTCTCCGAAAGAAGGCTGAGAGATTGCAACCCCCTCCTCCATGCTTCGTTCCTGCTGGGAACCAGCTTCGACTCCTCTATCGAGCTGAGGATGGCGGCTTCGCTGACGTTGTAGTTCACTAGTGCCTTTTTCTCCAAGGCTATCCTACATAGTTGAACATATACTTAGATATATATCTTAGCATATATTTTACGCGTTTCGGCAGTTTTCGGCGCGCAGCTTCTCGATTTCATCGTAGATGTTCCGACGGAACATCGGAGGACCTTCGACGGTCAACCGCGGAAGCGGGCCCTGCAACTGGACAAAGCGGGCGTCGTAGCTGGTGAGCGCAGCCGCCTTAGCATCGAATACTCTGAAATTATACTTCGTGCGGAGAAGGGGGTGATGCTGAGGCGTCTCGAACAAGACGGCAACGGGGTATGTCAGGTCTTTCGCGTCGAACACCTTGTACTTCCAACCCACTCGCAGCACCACCATGCATAGATTCTCGTGGCTGCGTCGGAAGACGTATGCGACGGGCTCGAAATCCTCCCAGGGAAAGATACCGTCCCGTGGCCAATGATACCAGTAGACCTCGAAGTCCGGTCGTTTCTCGTCGATGCAGTTTATCAGCTGCAGGATGTCGGTTTGGTTCATGCAGACGATGGGTGGATTGATCGTGTTGAAGTTCGCGGTGAATTCGGGATATTACCGTTATGAGAAATGAGGGCAGCCCGAGGAGTTACCAGACTGATACTGATTCATGTTTTTCAGTACGAGGTTCTGCCCAAAGCTCGGCAGTTTCTCCTTGAGTCACCAGAGCGCAGGCTTCTTGGTGTGGTTGTCAATCATCTCTCGTCGTTTCTGCTCCATGCATCGGATTCATCGCACAGCGGCTTCGCCCGACAGGCGTCACAAGAAACTGCAAATACGTGATGCACCGGGTATCGTCCGGATTGCCACCTAAGGTTGAGATTAGTGATGAGACACGCGCCGGACTCAACCGGTATGCCTCTGCGATGAAACAGAGGCTGGGAAAACGGGTCACCTTTGATGAGGTGATTCAGGAGCTTCTGGAGGCGACTCGCGAATCTTCACAGGCCGCGAGAACGGAAACGCGCAGAGGATGGCGAAAAGGCAAGCAGAAGGGATGATTTGATATTCTCAGATATTTTCGCTCTATGGGACCTCAAGACTGCTGCGAATAGGCTCCTTGCACCTCCCGCCGAGGAACGTCATCCACATGAACGGGTAGGATTCTCCCACTCGGTGGAGGTTCGAAACTGATTGGATTCGGACAAACCTATTAATCGAGGAGGGTCCATTCGTCGAGCGGGTTCCGCGGAAGGAGGCATAATCGAGATATCGAGCGCCAACGACAGCACGCTACGGGAGCTTCCCTTCCCTGTGGAATGGCTCTCCGTCGATTCTGACACCGGTATGCTCTATGGCACTGTCGGAGTGGGCGGCGAGAATGCATCAGGTTACCTGCTCGCCATCAACGAACATACAGGCAAAGTCATCGCCAACACCTCTCTTGCTGCGTACCCGCTGAGCGTCACCTTGGACGCAAAGGACGACATGCTCTACGTGGGTGCCTGCCAGCAGATTGCACTCGCGTGTGGGGGTGCAGAGGTCCTCATGGTGAACGGGACTACGAATGAGATCCAGGGAAGAGTTCTCCTTCCGTTCGATGGTTTGAACTTCCCTGTAGTGGTCGATCAGACCACGGGTACCGTCTACGCTATGGGACTGGGTTCGAATCTGACGTTTCTCGCTTTCAACGGCAGGACTGGAGGAGTGGAGTTCACCTCGAATTACGGCGGTTCCTGTGCCGGCGCAGGAGGAGGAGCGATTTCAGTCAACGAGCAGACCGACCAGTTGTATGTCTCCTTCGACTCGCAGCCACTTTTCCTGGTGCTGAACGGAGCGAACGGGCAGATTACGAGCATGTTCTCTACACAGAACGACATACAAGATGTGGTGTTCAGTCCCGTGACCAACCAGATTTATGTTACAATGTCGACCAGTCTCGTAGTTCTTCCTGGTTCTCTTGAAACCCACTATGTGAACTACGGACTGCTGTCAGAGGGGCTGTGTTTACCGTAGCTACTCTAGACTGCCTTTGCTATCTGCGCTCTCACTTCGTCTTTGATTTTATGCGGGAGGAGCAGCTCCAAGCCGAGGACCTTCCCGTCCTTGTCGAGGTCGACCAACATATTGTCCGCCAGTGGCTCTGTCGATGAAACCTTTCCCTTCCCAAGCCTGAGGTAGAGCGCGTTGACCTTCTCATCGAACTCCAGTGAAACCATATCTCTCGAGCCTTTCCTTGTCGACTTTCATGGCGGTAACCACTATAAAGTCTTCGTCGCTCTGTTCGAAAATCACAATCGTGTATTTGCCGGGGGGGAGACCCTACGCAAGCCACCTTTCTTCCATACCGAGTCCCTCTCACTGCAAGAGGATGCAGCAGGACATTCTCCACCTCCTCCCTCGTCACTCCGCGTTCTCGCATCCTCATCAGCGCGTGAACGGAGTAGGTAATCACGCAGGAGGTTCGAGCCTCGCGAGGTTAATCTCTAGTGCTTGGCCGTGTCCACGGCTGATCGCGCCTCCAATGGTGAATATGAGCCGAAACTCAAGAGGCGATGCAGGCTGGCGCCTTCAGGCAGGCGTGGAGGTAAGGGAGCCACTTTGATCGGTATCCTGCGACGTCTTTCTCCTCTTCACGACGAGTATGCCGATCAACACCGCGGAGATGATGACAGCGGCCAGTGGTACGAGCTGCGGCCACTCCTGCCCTCTGGGGCCTGAATGAGAGGGGGAGACGGATGGGCCGGTGCCGGACTGGCCGTTGCTTGCCGTCCCGGTGGCGAACGTGATTCCCGAGACGGAGGATGCGATAGAGACCGAGAGCGGTTCAAGATAAGTGGCATTGCCCACACTTTCCTGCACCGCCAGCGTGTAGGTGTTCGTCCCTGTGTATGTGCTAGAGTTGAAGCTGTTCGTCACGTCGACCCAGAGGCAAAAGACCTGACGTGGTCCCACCTCAAACGTGGAGTTCGCCAGGCTCACCTGGACAGCTGTAGGGAGAGGGCCCACTTTCCCGTCTTCCCATGACCCTGCGATGCTCAGGCTGACCTGCAATGGAGCGGCGTCCGCCGGTGAAGGGATATAGCCGACAATCTGCAGGAATTGTGCAGGATTTCCGGCGGTGGCATTAATGGTCCTCGTGAAGTCTATCTGACCCGGCGAACTGAGCATGTCGGGCCTATTCATCCCTGTCCCGGTAATCTCAATCGGCAGCTCTGCGGTCGCTACGAGCCCGTTCGAGGATTGTGCTGTCACCGGCAGGCTGAAGTTGCTGATGTCGTTCGGCACGAATGGCATCACAGCGCCGATGAGAGTCAGGTTACTTTGGGCTATGCCGTCGGAGTTGGTCGTGACGACCGCTGGATTCGGCCAGCTCCATGCGGTCCCGTTGGCAGAACCCACCGCGACCTTCTGTGGAGGCGTGGACATGGTTACGTTCTCGAGCGTGAACGTCGTGTCCGGGGCGGCGTGGATGGTGACGGGGAAGATCTCGTAGCCGACAAGGGATATCCCGCTGTTTTCGACGGAGTTACAGAGCTGCAACCAGGAAGGCTCTCCGATGGTCACCACGACGGACGAACCCGTCGAGGTCGCCACTATCTGGCTGGTGTTTTGCGTATGAAAGCCACACGAGGGAAACGTTGGCGGGACCGGTGGATTAGTCGTGCTGACGGCAGTGGAAGCGACGCCCGTCGAATTAGAAACAGGCGACGCGGCGTCGCTGGAGGAAACAACATTGGTGCCAGCGAGAGGTGCCGTTCCCGGCTGCGCCACAACCGGAGATGCGTAGAGTGCAAGAAGTGAAATGAACAGCGCACATGCCAGAATAGACCTGTGCTTCACGACCTGTTCCTCGTTGTGTGACGCGTCCGTTCTTGTGATTAATAGTTTTGTCCGAACTAAAAAAGGAAATGTAAGCCACGCATGAAAGAGTTCATTGCACTTACGCTACTCGAGGTGCGTATTATCCTGCCGTGTTTGACGCTGTGACGCTATACCCGCAGCCGGTTATCATTTGATACACTTGTACCGCGGTGTTGCTTCCATCGATAGTCACAGTCCCTGTCTGCACGGGGCCGCTTACGGCGACGCTGTACGGAAAGAGGGCGAAGTCATAGATGCCATCGGGGACTGAGAACACAATTGTCCCGAGCGACGAATTTTGCGACACGCTGAAGTCGTACGGATACTTCGTAGAGATATTGGCATTTGGTGGGTTCACTATGGTCGTCGAGCCGTTCAGTGCTACGGACCATGGGTAGACAAAATCGCCCGCTAGAGAGGTCCCGGCTGGGCACGCGATATTCTGAGTGAATACCAGTTCGTGGAGAGTTTCCGAGGACGCGTCAGCTCCGGTTAAGGTTCCCGTAACTGTCTGTACTACGGTGGTTGTCTGCAATACAGTCGAGGGCACGATTTCGGTGACCGTGTGCGAAGCCGCGGCCGACGAGATGAAAATGCTGCCGCCGATCACCAACGCGGCGAGTACAATCGCAACGGCTATGCGAGTAAAGGTTCTTTCAGGCCGATTGACACCTTCGCTCATCTCAGATTATCTTATCGGCCTATTCATGATTAGAAGTTATGCCCGAAGAAACAAAGATTCAGAAGAATGTAAGCCGTGTATGGGTTCATTGCGTGTTTCAGGTAGGACAATTCCATTGCACCGACCCCTGGACGAGAAGATGGTATGGCAGCGTGAGGCTCGCCAAAGGAAGCGAAATAGGCAGAGTGGTAAACTGGCCTGGAGCAGCCTCATAGGTCTGGGGAATCGTCCAGGTAGGCTGAGCCGATTCTGAGCCGAGAACCCACACTGGCTCGTCGGAAATCATCGCGACGGTAAAGTGTTCACCCTGCGATAGCGCGAGGCTTGCGAATACCGGTATTGTGGCGGTGCCGGAGTATGAAGGGAGGGAGATGACTTCGTTGAGCGTCCCATTCTGACTCTGACCGTAGCCGCCTGTCAGGGTCCCAGCCTGGGTGGAGAAGAGTTCGTTTTCGACGAGAGTGCCATTGGCGGAATAGACTCCGAGCGTGATGTTCGTATCCGGGGTGGCCGGATATTCGAGCAGCCCGAACTGTCCGGCGACCGTGGCCGTGAAGTTCACAGGATAGACCATCTGGATCCAGATGAGTGTGTCGGCCGGGATGAATATCGCAGAGTCGCGAGTCGTGTCGCCAAACCATACTGAACACCCTTGACTGGTTGGGCTGAATGTGGTACCGTTCACGATAGTAAAGGTGCCGCCCGATTCCGTAGTGGAGAGGGCCGGGGTCGAGATGGTGTAATTCGATGATGGTTCTGAAGTGGAGTTCGGCGCGCTGGACGAGGTATTCGTCGAGTTGAGCGGGGGGCTCGAGGTAGTTTGGCGGTTCTGCATCGAAGATGACGCGGCGCCCATGTTCAACTCATAGACACCGAACGTCGCTGCGCCGACGATGAGAATGATGGCTAGAGCTGTGAGGGCAACCGATACAGCTCGACGCGGCCACATGGCAATGCAGAGAATACAGGTATTCTTGATTAATAGTCATGTCCGAGTAGGCAGAGGCCAGAACAATGTTCCTGAGATGCAGAGGAAATGTTAGTCACACACACGTAGGGTTCATTGCACCCTTGCAGACGCATATCATTCAGGGTGTCAGGACTAACGTCTTCGAGATTTGCCGATAATGACAGTAGTCAATCCGGCTGCGACAGCGAGAGAACCTCCGTAGATTGGCGCATAATAGCCTGTTAGATCGCAGGCTTCGCTACACGAGGTCTGACTAAGAAGCAAGAACGCGCCCAAGGCTACCAGCAGTCCGACTGACGTGATCCCCCATCCAGCAACGATGATGAGATTTCTGTGTTCGGCGCGAGCTCTTCGCCTCTGAAGAAAGCCGAGACAGACGAAGAGGCCCCCTCCGAGAGCACTTACCAATCCTGCGTCGGCCAGAGTGACGTTTGGGTTTACCGAAGTGACGGCAAACATGATGAGCAGAATCGCCCCGATTGCAACAAGGACCAAGCCCAGTCGCGCGAAGTTCATCAATTTCGACCCGGACTGAGTTGCTCTTCCTAATACCTTTCCGAATGGTAGCAGAACGCATCCTCCAGCCATTTTGATTTGGATGGAGCTTTCGTGCCAGACTTCAGGGCGGACCGTGGTCAGTATTCGCACGTGCCGTTGCAGCTCACCGGCGCCTCGTACGAGGTGGTCACCTGCCCCGATGGGAGGCTAACCGTGGTAAACGTCCCGTGCTGAGGCTCCCAGGAGGCGTCGATGCTGTAGGTCTGGTCCGAATACTGGAAGGTGTAGACGAGGTAATACGGGCTACTCAGGGGAGGCTGTGGGATGACCACCCAGCCAGATGCGTTTGTGGTATAGGTCATCGCCATCGCGCTCTCTGTGGACCCCTGCCCGCACTCCGCAACCGGTGTCACCGTGACCTGGATTCCCGCTATGGACGCGTTGGTCACGTCCTCGACCAGGTGGAGGAAGAAGCCCGTCGATTCGGCAGAGACAGTGCAAGTTGTCGAGACGGTCGTGCCCGCCGTCGAGTTCGATGATTGCGATGTTGTGTACGTCGTCACTGTGGTCGATGAAGAGCTGGTGATCGCACAGGGGGTCGGACTGCTGCCGGAGTCGACTGCACCCGATGGGATATACAGGGTTGCGCAGGAATAGTCGCCAAACCCAAGGACCATGCCGACATTGTAGGTCTGCCCATCATATGTCACGGTGATAGTCTCGTTACCTCCGTTGAATGTGTCGAGCGCGTACCACTCGGTGTTGTTCGTGGTGAACGTTTCGGATGCTGTGGTCTGGACATCGCCGGAGTTGGTACCACAGCTAGAACCGAATCCGTGGACCACCGTCACGTTCGCACCCGATAACGGCTCGCCGTCGCCTGACAGAATCCTAACGTCGGCACCAATCGGCTGTCCGGGATATACGCAGTAGCTCGACGTAGTGTAGATGCTCGATGTGCTGGTGGAGAGGTTCGTCGGCATAGTGCTGCTCGTGCTTGGGGTGGTCGAGCTCGTGGAAACGGAGGGCGCGGAGTTGCTGCTGACGTAGAATATCGTCGCGGCTATCCCGACGGTAACGATGACTCCTAAGATTACCGCCGCGGTCGAGACCGCGGCGCGGCTGGGCTTGATCATCGACAGGGTACCGCTGAGTGGAGAAGAGACACCCTCTTGTGATTAATAGTTTTGTCCGAACTCGACTGAACGCAAGGTCCAGCCGTTTCTGGCAAGATGAGGCTTGTTATGCCATGTATAGGGTTCATTGCGCCTTCACCGCAACCAAGTCATCAACAGAGAGGCCACGAAAGTCGGGACATGCGGCTTGGGCGCGTTGGAATGATGACGAAAAACGAATGAGGCACCTACCAATATCAGGCCTATCGCTGCAAGATAAAACGGCAACTGAGTGTGACTGCCGCAGATGTCCTTGCCCTGACACGAAGGAAAATCAATGATAAGGTAGGAAGCCACGCCAATCAACACAAGCACCGTTCCGCCGACAAACGCTGGTGTGTTCATTCGCCCCTTTCGCCTTGGAATGGCTGCAAAGTCTCCGGTTGAGGGGGCTGAGTCCGCTCCTGTAAAGATTCGGTTGGTGAAGTTACTATGGTGGAACGGTGATCGAGACAGGAGTCGTGACGGTCGAGACCGGTAAGCCGCTTGACAGATTGCACGCCACGAATGATACTTCATAGGTCCCAGCAGGTATGGGTTGCAAATCCAGGGCGAATACCAGGTCTGTCTGATTGACGCCGATGCCGGCGGAGCCAAACGCCACATAGGTTGCCGACCCTGATCCGAAGGTCGCGATAACGACGATATTCTGCGGCTCGGTCGTATAGTTGGTCACGTTCAGCATGATCCCCGGATAGTATCCGAGCGTAACATATCTCGCGCCGGTTATGTCAAATTGAAGGTATCCATCTGTGGCATTCGCCGTATGGCCGGCCATAGATACGGGTGCGACGACTACAAGTGCGAGGATGACCAGCAGAGCGGTTCGCACTGGTGCCATCAAGGGTTGTAATGACTGGTAGTACGAAATTTAGGTCTTTGGAAGGATAGGTTCAGCCAGACATCAGGCGGGATTTTCAGAGGCTTGAGACGACTTTTTGAGGACCCGGAAGAAGCTCTATTGTCGTCAGGAGGCTGAACCCTTTGATTCAACTATGAGGTCACGTATGTTGTCGTATACGTGACGATGGAAGGTACGTTCTCGGTATACGACAAATTCGCCTGCGTGTTCACGTTCTTTGTGCTGATTATCGAGAACTCATTGCTGTAGACCAGATAGTAAATCGCTCCCGCCGGCAACGTAACTGAGAAACTGTCGGTCGTCACCTGGCCGCTGTCGTAATAGGTCGACGCCTGATGACCGTTCTGCCAGTTGACGAAGTCGGTCTGGTCCATCACCGACACGATGATGTCGTTCCCGCTACCTCCGCTTGCAGTGAACGTCCCCGATAGCTGGACATTGTAGGCGCCAGCAGGCACGCTAACCTGATAGTACTCGTAGTTACCGGGCGAAACCGTAATGAGTCCGTTGACGATGTTGTTGGAGCTGGACTGAGGAGTCTCCGTCGTTGAGTACGTGACGGACATCACTGTTGATTTCTGGACTACCATTATCCCAGCGGAGTCGAGGGCCACGTAGGATACAGCGATTACGGCGATGACGAATATTGCAATCGCGACGTTCCTTGCCGCATGGGAAGACCGCGTTTGGTTGCCCTGAGGTGTCGTCATCATAATACTTTAGGATAAAGGGGATAGATTGGCGTTCTTGGTGGAACTAAACACTCCGGACATTTTTGATTGGGAATTTGTGTGGAGGCGGAATCTGGATTATGAGCCGGGCAGTTTCAGTAGAAATTGGGTTTAGGATACACAGCCGCCGGACAGACTTCATTGCGCCTCCGCCGGGGTATGTCTTAGATGTCCTTGAGGTAGAAGTATACCGAGGACAGCGCGGTGGAGGCTCCCGAGACAGCGACGAAGCTTACGACCGTCTCCCAATCCAGCAGCGTCCACTCGCCCTTGATGATGGCAGGCAGTCTTCCCACCATATTGCCTGGGGACAGGATGTCGAGACCAATGACCGGGAAGATGAACGTCATGGCGTACCAGAGCACCAGAAGAGCGATAATCGCGGTGACGGTGCTGGGTAATGCGACGCTGAACCCGACCCCGAGCGCCGTCAGCATGACCAGAGCCAGGGCGACGATGAGCGTCGCGGACGCCAGTCCCGACGCATTGTAGTCGACGACATCCAGCCTCAGCGCCAGCCCGACGAGAACGACGGTCACGACCCCGAAACAGATGAGCGTGTGCACAATCCGCGAGACGAACTTAGCAAGGATGTAGTCGAGTCGGGTGACCGACTTGCTCATGATGGAATCTGCGAGCTCTCCAGCCTCCGAGGAGACCGAGCTCGCGGTCAGTCCTATGATGACGAGACTCCAGATGTAGACCAAGTCCGAGAGCCCGGAGGAGACCACAGTCGGGGTCGTGCCGGTCGACGACCCGAGTGTTCTAATGACCTGGATGAAGACTGCTGCGAGCAACCAGCCGTAGGTTATCCTGGACCTGAAGAGGCTTCTGAGGTCAGCCTGCGCTATAGCGAGGAAGGGTGCCAGCGTCCCGCCTCCGTTATGCTGCCCTGAGGAACCCATGCGACTGATCCTCCCTCAGCAGTGCCATGAAGGCGTCTTCAATGCTCGACGTTGACGAAGTCACTGAAATAAGGTCGAGCCCGTGGCGCGAGACCAGCTCGGTCGCCTCCCTCACGGCGTCCGACATGGAGATATCAGGGGCGAAGGTTATGTCCACGCCGTAGTCGCCCCGGGTCTCGAATCCGGTCGCCCACCCTGCGGTCTTCAGCGCCGCACAGAACCCGCCCAGGTCTCCTTCGAGCTCGAGGCGGATGACGTGACTCCTGGTCGACTTTTTCATCTCCTTCATCGAGCCCGAGAAGATGCTCTTCCCGTCACTGATCACGCCCACATCTGAGCATATCCTGTCGATGTCGCTCAGGATGTGGGAGGAGACGAGAATCGTCTTTTCCTTGCCGAGCTCCGCGATCAGTTCCAGGGTCGACCTCCTTCCGGCGGGGTCCAGTCCTGACGTCGGCTCGTCGAGGATGAGCATTTCCGGGTCGTTCATCAGGGCCGCGGCGAGCCCGAGGCGCGTGGTCATCCCCGTGGAGAACCCTGATATCTCCCTGGAAGCATCGCCGAGCAGCCCGACCGAGCGGAGCAGGTTGGAAAGACGGTTTGCCCTCTCCTCCCTCCCGACGTTGAACAGCCTACCGACGAAGTCCAGATACCTGATGGGAGTCATCCTCGGAGGGAACCGGGGATTGGTGGGAAGATAGCCAATCCTCTTGCGCAGACTTGAGGAGTTGGGGGTCATCTGCTCTCCGAAGACCCTGACTTCCCCCGCCGTCGGCCGGATGAGCCCCAGGAGGAGACGGATGGTGGTCGTCTTTCCTGCGCCGTTCGGGCCGAGGAAGCCGAAGACTGCGCCTTTCTCGACCGAGAAGCTGACGTTGTTGACAGCTATGAGCTTCTCTCCGAAGATCTTCGTCAGGTTCTCGATTTCGATAGCTTTGGCCATCCGCTAGCCGGAGAATCGGCGGCGCACGAGTCGTATAAGGCGTACGGTGGGCCTCGTCGCGCCCCTCCGCCAGGGGATATCATCCACGCGCTGGGCTGTAGTTAGCGGACGAAGCACGTCTTGAGCACTATGACACGAGTTGGATTTTGGGAAGTTTGGGCTCTAGGAGAATGCTCAGGGCCTTTTTGAGGTTAAGGAGTTCGACTCCCACGAGCTCCCCCTTGGGGTCGTAGTCAAGCAGCACGTCCATCGATTCAAGTTTTGCCTTCTTTGTAGTCGAAACTCTTCCCTGGGTTAGTCTCAAGTATGCCGCGTTTGCCTCTAAATCAAATTCGACGGTAGGCTGTCTTTTGGACATGGTTTTCATTCGTAATACACCGTCTTTATCTTAAAGATGTTTCTGCTGCGATAGGCGACCACAATCACGGTACGGGCTCCGAACGACCGGGTGAATTCCCATTTATCGAGTTCGTCGTAAAGCCTAGCTACGCTCACTGGGTCACGGACTGTCGTCGTGACCTGCTCTTTTGAGATTCTGCGCTGACTCATCCTGCGCTTGGCGTGTTCTGTGTAAACAATCACCGGTTCGTTGTCAGACACGACAGAGAGAGGCTGGAATTTTCTGACTTAAAATGACAGAGGATATGGAGGAAACTCACACAAAGGGTTCATTGCGCCTCCGCCGGGGATATCATCCACACATTTGGCTAGCGCTCAAGCTTCTCTCTCAGTTTGATGACCAGATTCAGGGCCGAAAGCTCCTCGAACAAATCCTCCGGACTCCTCAGGGGAGCCCTGACGGCACGACGCTTCAACCTCAGTTCCAGAGATTTCAGAAGCTCTATGAGCTCTTCGTTGTCTTCTTCCAAATCCTGCGACCACTCCAGCCCTTCAACGCCCTGTCAATGACATCGTCGAGCGCCTTTGGATCATTCATGATGTTATGTAGCTTCTTTCGCTCAGCTGCTGTGAGTGGTTCCTCGAGCGTCAATCCGGTTCTCAGCATATAGATTCTATTCCGGTAAATAAGCGTGGAGCTTGCCGTGGCCAGGTCAGGGTTCATTGCACCTCAGCAGAGAGGCACCTAACGCGACATCGTTATATCACGAGCCGCCAGTACAAGTAATGAAAAGGCGTGGAAGTCATCGACTCGCTGCTCGTGAACTATCCCTTCCTGCCTTCAGCGAGGGAGACTCTGAATGACTATCCCCTCGATGGCGACACCGTCAGGATGCTCCACGACGCTATCATGAACCAGGCCCAGTACCGCATCGACTCCGCCATAAAGCACGCGAAGAACCACAGCGAGATGCAGAGGGTGAGGGACTTCCGGTACGAGCCCTACAACGTGCGCACGAAGGACTACGGTCCCAACCCCGAGGTGGTCGAGTTTTACAGCTACTTCGCCGCTGTCTTCGCGGCTAAAGACGAGTCGTTCCTGGTGAACGCGCTGGCGAGGACCGAGGCGACACGCGCCAAGACGCTCTTCGTGAACGAGCGCCCCGAGGTGATGATAGCGGTCCTGCGGCAGATGGTCCAGCTGGGGCTGACACTGTCGAAGGACGGGCTGGAGGTGACTGTCCCGGTGGTGAACTACCTGCGGGTCTCCACGAGGTACGGCCTGACCAGCAAGGAGGACAAGTGGAAGCTGGTGAACCTGCCCCTGGAAGGAGGTACGGTCCACTTATCGATGAACACGGTGAGGGATTTGTTCGCCTCGGTGGTCCAGGGCTTCATGCTCGCTGGGATGAGGTCGCTCAGGAAGTCGCCTGTCCCTGAGTCCGTCAGGGGTCTCGCGGAGGAGCTGAGGCAGAAGACCCCGGCGCGCCCCCGCTCCCAGGGAGGTCAGTACCAGTACATAGAGAGGCTGCTGCAGTCGAAGATAACCGACGGGAGACATCGCGTGATCTGGCTGATCCTGGTGCCGTACTTCGTGACCGTGAAGGGGATGGACGAGGGGTCGGCGACCGAGGCGGTGCTCGCCTACGTTGGCGACACCAGCTACAGGAGGTTCGTGACCTACAACGTGAAGAGGGCCGTCAGGAACGGCCTGTTCCCTCCCTCGGAGAGCTCGCTCCGCACCAAGCACCCTGACGTCTTCAACCTGCTCCCGAAGGAGATCTTCCAGTACGAGACTGTCAAAGCAAGGCAGAAGTAGCGTCTCGGTCCTCGGATACAGGTGCTTCCTGTGCGACAGGAACATCCGCAGGTATCCCGTAGTGGTCTGGGACGGGGGCATAGTCCTGGAGGACAGCCAGGAGTACGGCCATATCTGCTTCCACATCGAGTGCGCTAGGGAGTTCCAGAAGAAGTTCGCGGCGGACTTGGAGTGAGATTGTTCTAATTCCGGTTCGCATGGAGCAGTCTGTCGAGCGGCCGGCCGCAGCTCTTGTCCCTGCACCAGGAAGAGAAGGCCTTGCAGCCGAGGGTGTACTTCCCGAGCCTGCTGAACTTGGCGAGGATCTCCTCCTCCGGCAGGGGCGGATGGTTGCGCTGGTTCCATTCGAGGAGGAGGTCGACGACGGAGTCGCTGTCCATACCCCTCCACGTGGCGTAGTAGTTTCCCAGCAGGAAGGCGGCCCATTCCCGGGTCCCTTCGCCGACGCCCTTCAGGACCTCCTTCACGCAGGGTGGGTCCTCTGTGAGGGAGGCGTGGATGGCCTTCTTCATCTCGGGCGAAAGGTGCCCCACTTTCGCGGCCGACTCGGGCAGGCGGGATTTCCAGCCGAGGGAGCGGCCCCTCCTGATGGTAGATGCGAAGGAGTTCCTGACGACGGCTATCTCGGTCGTGGATGAGATGATCGTGTAGGCGCTCCGGCCCTGATGCGAGCACTTCGAGCCCTCGCAGCGGGAGTGGTCCAGTACGCTGGGTGGCGCGGCTATGTATCCCCCGACCCCGCAGTAGTCGACGGGGTGTTCGTCGCCGAAGAGGCGCACGGACCGGGGAGCGGGATCGTGGTCGATCCAGTAGACGTGAACTCCGCTATGGGGTGTCGAGACGACGAGGGTGCTCCCGAGGAGCTTCGACCTGTCGGGATAGAAGAACTCGAAGTCGGTCTTTGACTCGAAGTCCTGGACGACAAGACCGCCCTCGCAGAGCAGACCGATGTTGTTCCCGGCCGCGAACCTGGCGCCTGTTACGGCTTCCGGGTCTCCCCAGTGGATGAGCGGTCTCTTACCGAAGTTGACGAGGGGGATAGGCTTCAGTCCAAGCCTGCGATAGTGAATCAAGGCGGATTCCAAATGTCCTAGTTGCTTTGGCTCGTCGCTTTCTGTAGGTTTAGGATTCTCCAATTCATCTCCGCCCCCTGATTCTAGCTTGTACATCTCGCCTAGGTATATGGGTACCAATGTCCAGAAGGTGCATGCATGTGATTGCTAGTCTGGTCCAATCCTGTGCAATTTCGAGGCGGCTCTGGGAAATATTAACGCATCGGCACCAAGTTAGTCGACCACCCGCGCAGCGTGTAAAGGATTATTGCGCCTCCGCTGGGGAATATCATCCACACGTTAGGCTATAGTTAGCGAACTGGGAAGGTGTCTCCTAGACTGCCTTCGCTATCTGCGCTCTCACTTCCTTGATCTTGTGCGGGAGAAGCAGTTCCAGGCCGAGGACCTTTCCGTTCTTGTCGAGGTCGACCGCCATATTGTCCGCAAGCGGCTCGGTCGAAGAGACCTTGCCCTTCCCCAGTCTGAGGTAGAGGGCGTTGACCTTCTCATCGAACTCCAGTGAAACCATATCTCTCTAACCTTTCATTGTCGACTTGCAGGGTTACACCGTCCTTGACTTTATTCTTTGGCTGCCTCGGCGACCCTTCGACCATTGACTCTTTCGCGCGCCGCGCTACGTTGTTGAAGGAGTCGGGTGCGGTTCACGTCCAGCTCATGGTCAATTAGCGACTCTGCGCGTGCGAGGAAACGCTCGGTGTGAGAGAGCTCCG
>JASHPA010000041.1 GCA_030038365.1 Nitrososphaerales archaeon | reverse complement strand
GGCAAATTCTAACGATTTTCTTAACTAGAGCGGGCCTCCGCCGCGCATTTCGAAACCTCAGGAGGACGTCCCCGGGTTGCGATGCCCTGTTTCACGCTTTTTAACGGGTCGCGACGGGTCGCCGGTCTGTGAGTTCCCGCCAGACCTTCCGTCACGGTTGTGTCGCTTCCGCGCACCCTCTCGCTTCGGCAGCGGGGATGAAGGTCCTGAAGGCCGGCGGCAACGCCGTCGATGCGGCCGTGGCCACGAGCCTGGCCCTGGGCGTCGTCGCGCCGGCGTTCTCGGGAATCGGCGGCGGGGGCTTCCTGATGGTCCACCTCCACGGCGGAGACACCCTATACATCGACTATCGCGAGACCGCCCCGCGCAGGGCTGAGCCGGACATGTTCGAGCTCGGACCGGACGGGGAAGCGCTAGACTTTGCGAATAGCATGGGCTACAGGGCCGTGGCAGTCCCCGGGACCATAGCGGGTTTGAGCTACGCGCTCGAGAACTACGGAAATCTCAGGTTCGGCGAAGTCGCGTCCTACGCCATCGACTACGCGAAGAGGGGGTTCGAGATAAGCAACTTCGTCGGCACTATAATGTCGAACAACGTCGACAACGCAGTCCAGAAGTTCAGGAGGCATCCCGAGACGGCCAGGGAGTGGATGAAAGGAGGCCGGACCTACAGGAAGGGCGAGAAAAAGGTCAGCCCTGCGTTCGGCAGGATGCTCGAGCAGGTGTCGAGGGAGGGGCCCGATGCGTTCTACCGCAGCGACTTCGCCAAGGCCCTGGCGGCAGAAATGGCGAAGAACGGCGGGATAATCGACGGGAAGGACCTGGCCACGTACGCGCCGAAGGTGAGGAAGCCGGTGAAGGGTACGTACAGGGGTTACGATGTGCACGCGATGCCTCCGCCGAGCCTCGGCGGGACCGCGATAATCCAGATGCTGAACATCCTCGAGGACACCGACGTCGGTGGGACAGGGCTCAACACGGCCGAGACGATCGGCACGATGGCCAAGGCGCTCGGCGTCGTGTGGGCGGACCTCAGGAGGCAGCTCGCCGACCCCGACTACGTAAAGATAGACCAGGAGAAGCTGACGTCGAAGGATTACGCGGCCAGGCTCTGGTTCAACCGGGGCGAGAGAGGGGCGACGCGCGACCGGACCGGGGGGAGCAAGACGACCCACATGAGCGTGATAGACAAAGACAGGAACGTCGCGGCGATCACGGAGTCGATAGAGTGCTATTTCGGCTCGGGAGTCACGATACCGGGCTACGGGTTCCTTCTCAACGACACCATGCACGATTTCGACGCGGCGCCGGGGACGGTGAACTCGATCCAGCCGGGGAAGAGGCCGAGGAGCAACATGACCCCGACGCTGTTGCTCAAGGAAGGCGAGCCATTCCTGGTCGCCGGGAGCGCAGCTGGGCCGCGGATAGTGACCGCCACCCTGCAGACGATTATCAACGTGGTCGACCACTCCCTGGGGGTCCAGGAGGCGGTCGACGCGCCGAGGTTCCACTACTCGGGCTCCGGGTCTCTGAAGGTCGAGAGCAGAGTCAGGCCTGGCGTCAGGAAGCAGCTGGGCCAGATGGGGTTCGAGACGGAGGAGCCGAACTACCTCCAGCTGAAGCCAGGATACGACGTCTACTTCGGCGGGGTGCACGCCATACAGGTGGGGAAGCGGGGAGGGCTCGTCGGGGCGGCGGACTCGAGGCGCCAGGGTGGAGTCGCCGGGTACTGACAACCGTTAATATCGCGGCGGGCCCATAGACGGCCTCGTGACAGGGAGCAAGTCTGAGGAGGTCATAGGGCGCCTCAACGACGTCTTCGCCGCGCCCGCGAAGGTCATGTTCTATCCGATAATAGTGAAGGAAGCGCACGGGACAAGGGTCACCGACGTCGACGGCAAGGACTACCTCGACTTCAACGCGGGATGGACGGTCGCGGGACTGGGCTTTTCGAACGCCGAGGTCGCAAAAGCCGTCAGCGAGGAGTTCGCCAACTCGGCGGGGCTGGCAGGTGGGACTTTCCCGAGCGAGACGACTGTGAGGTTCGCGGAGAAGCTCGTCTCCCTCGTGCCTGGAAGCTCCAAGAAGCTCGTCTGGTTCGGGCACTCCGGGACCGACTCGTGTGCCGCGGCGTACAAGATGCTGCCGAGGGCGACAAAGCGCGAGAGGTCGGTGACGTTCTGGGGCGGCATGCACGGGGCCGACCTGGCAGGTCTCGCCATGGGAGGGATAATGGCGACCTCGATCCACAGGGTCCCCAGCCTCGTGACAAAGGTCCCCTACGCGTACTGCTACAGGTGCCCCTACAACCTCGAGTACCCCAGCTGTGGGGTCTACTGCGCGAGCGACTTCCTGGAGGACCAGGTCTTCAAGCACGTCTGCCCGCCGGACGATACCGCGTTCATGATGGTGGAGGCGGTGCAGAGCGACTCTGGCGACGTCACCCCGCCCAGGGAATACCTCCCCAAGCTGAGAAAGACGGCCGACAAGTTCGGGATAGCGCTCGTGGCGGACGAGGTGAAGATAGGGTTCGGGAGGACGGGCAAGATGTTCGGGACGGAGCTGACGGGGACGGTCCCGGACGCCGTCGCGATAGGCAAGTCCGTCGCCTCGGGCGTGCCTGTGGGCGCCCTGATAGCGAAGGAGGAGCTCTTCCCGCCCGGCTTCGTCTACTCGACCCTCTCGGGGAACGCCGTAGGCTCGGCGGCGGGTCTTGCGACCCTAAACGTCATCGAGAGGGAGAGGCTGCCCGAGAAGGCGGCGAGGCTCGGGAGGTCGTTCAAGAAACGGTTCGAGGAGATGAAGGAGAAGCATCAGC
>JASHPA010000040.1 GCA_030038365.1 Nitrososphaerales archaeon | reverse complement strand
TACCCTTTCCGTTTCGACGAATATCCCGAATCGGTCTTCCGGGATATCGAGACGCGGACGTGGGTCAGGGAGGCCGGAAGAGAGGCGACCGTCCGGTATACGCACCCGGACGTGGTCGAGGAGTTCCTCCCGGAGGTCATCAGGTACGCAAGGGCCCGGGGCATCAGTGTCCTCTGCTACTGGGGACTGAACACCTTCAACGGGGGCTACGCGCTGGCGCACCCGGAGAGCCGTTACTTCTCGGACGACCCCTCGAAGTTCCACCAGTTCAGGTACAACCTGTGCCCGAGCAGGAAGGACGTGAGAAAGTACTTCGACGCATCGGTGAGGAGGATCCTTGAACTGGGGTTCGACGGATTCGTCCTTGAGGAGAGCGAGGGGAGCGGGTTCTGCGAGTGCGGGGCGTGTAGGAAGGCCTACTACGACGAGACAGGGGACTCACGGGCTGCCCTCCACAAGGCTGACTACGAGCTCTTCAATCACCTCTATTCTGTCATCAGGAAAAACAAACCCCGAGCTATCGTGGGCATCCGCGCCTGGAGGATGGGGTCCGAGACGGGGACGGCTGCCCTGCGGGAGGGCGCCTCCAGGGTACCGCCCGATGTCCCCGTCTTCTGGTCCAACGGGATGGACAGGTCACGCTTCCGAGGATGGATAGACGCCTTCGGCCCTGCCCGGATAAAGGCCCAGGATTGCGAGGCCCTGGGGTTCTCGGCGCTGTACGACGGCCTAATCTACATGTTCCCCCGGCAATACTCGAGCTATCTCAGATACGTCGACCCTGCCTACAGGCCCGAGTATCCGCAGTCCCTCCCGATGGACGTCAAGCAGTACCGGGATGCTGCCAGAACCGGCTGCGCAGGGGTGACGGGGTACGCCTTCAACTGGAACGGCTGGGAGCTGGCTCCGATGTCCTTGGCGCAGTATGGCTGGAACCCTGAAGCATTCACGCTTGGCGAGTTCGTAGAGCGGGCGTACCGTCACCAATTCGGCGACGCGGGAGGCAAGATAGCCAGGGCGGTCACCGGCCTTCCCCTGGTCCTGGAGACGAGGATAGCGGAGGGCTTCGTGGGCGTCCCCCGGGATGACCCTGTCAGCGGAGGCCTGGCAGGACTCACGTCGCTCCAAGTACCAGCTATGTTCGGAGAAGGAGAGGGCGAAATGAAGGCCCTGTCGGCCGACCTTGCTCGGGCCAGGAAATCCCTGCGGCTCTTCAGAAGCGTCGAAAGAAGGGGCATGGCGGAGCAGCAGAGGATCACCATGGAGTACTTCGAGGCGGCGTCCCAGAGGACCATGTGCATCTGCATGGCCGCGATGGAATACAGGAGGGGCCTGGTCGCAGCTAGGGATGGGTCCCCTCGAACCGTCGTGGCATCTCACCTCCGCGCAAGCCTCGACTGGGTCCTGGAGGACTATAGGATAGTCCGGGAGCACTCCTTCGACCTTTCCGAAGAGTTTCACCAGAGGATACTGGACGCGGTATCGTCCGTCTCCGTCAGGCTGTCGAAGTACGGGAGTACTGTCAGGGAAAAAACCTCCCAACAGCCAGCTTTCGCTCGGTAGTTGTTTCTCCCGCGCGGTCGCGTAGTAGAAAATTTCTTCAAAAAGATACAATCTACTGAAATCTACGAGCAATTTTCTGTCTTCAATAGACATAAATAACGGGCGACGAATTGGACTGGACTATATTGACCGGCACTGATGACGCAGATTCCGCCATTAAGGACGGTTCTGTTGCTCGCAAGAGCAATAGCGCAGGAGAAGATATTATTCGGCAGTACATGAACAACAAGGTCTCCAGAAGGGCCGCAATGAGCACAGGCGCCAAGGTAGGTATTGGCGTCGTCGTTGTAGCCATCGCTGGCGTGGGGATCTATGAGGCTTATGCAGCCAGCACATCCACTTCATCGACAACGACCACCACAACGACGAGCTCGTCTCCCGTCTCGACTACTTCCAGTTCGGCTCCGCCGAGCTCCTCGACCACCACCTCGACTGGTCCCACGACCTCTGTCTCGGGGAACAAGGGCCTGACCTTCGTCCACTGGAGCTTCGAGAACGCTCAGATCACCGATTACGTCCACACGTTCGACTCTGAGACCGGCTTCAGCACGACGGAGGATGTCCTCGACAACGACAACTACAACCCCCTGATCGAGTCTCTCTTCGGTTCGGGTACCAAAGTAGACATGAACTATGCGAACGGTTACGAAGTGCCGAGACTGATCAATCTTGGCTATTGCCAGGACTTCAGCAGCTTCCCGAACATCTCGACAATCGCGTCTGAGATGTACCCGACGATCGTCAGCTCCCTCAGCACAGCCGCAGGTGTCCAGTACGGGCTCTGCTACTATTGGTCGTTCAGACCGATACTAACGGTAGACGACGACAACCTGAACAAGACTTCCCTAGCAGGCCAGAGACCAGTCTCATGGGGAGACCTGTGGACTAACTCTGGTCCGACGGTGGCGAAGGCGGGAGTGGTCCAATATCCATGCATGCCCAACTGGTTCGCTGCCAACTACGGCATCGGCTGGGACTTCATGGGCGAGATGCAAAACGTCAACAACGACCCCGAGGGCACTGCCACTCTCTTCAACTCGAGCTTCGAGCCGGTCTTCGACACGACAGGCCCGGCGGCCGACCTGCTTACGGAGTGGGCGTCCGCTACCAAGGGTGGTGTGGTCGACCCCTCGGTCTTCTCACAGTCCAGTGAGAGCTGCACAGTCGCTTCGGGCAGCACCAACAACTACGCGTACGTAACGACCGCCTTCTACGACTGGCAGTCGCTCAACGAGTCCAGCACCTCGAACATCCCGGTGGGAGACTCGAACTGGGCTCCTCCTAGCTCGCAGCAGGCAGGCTGGGGACAGATCGAGACGGGCGTCTACTGCTGGCCGGTGAACAACAACAACGCGACGGGCGCGACCGACATTATTTCCTGGTTCGGCTATGAGGATCCGACGACCGGACAGAGGGTCACGCAGCCCGAGTGGGCCATCGAGGCCGCTCTAGGCTCCGGGTACCCGGACACCCTCGAGGACCCTTCGGTCATCACAGGGTACCAGGCGTGGCTCGGCAGCCGCACGACGACCGTCCTCGCGAACGTCCAGACCAACACGGGAGCGATCGGGACGCCGTTCGCCTGGAAGTCGCTTTCCTTCGTGCCCTGGCTAGACACCATATACCCGGTCCTCGGTTCGGTAGCGTCAGGAGTCTTGGGCGTCACCCAAGGGCTCACGACGATGCTGAATGTCGCCAACTCGCAGTACAACACGTACTACGGGACGTCCTCGTCCTAAGTTCGTAGGGAACTTAGGATACTAGGAAGCGACAGCTAGGGGGACTAGAGAAGAGAATGGCGGGAGACGATACCCGGCTGGGTCTCGCTCTCGTCGTTCCCCTAATCATCCTTGAGTTCGTCGTCGCGCTCTACCCGATGGCTTACTCCTTCTGGCTGAGCATCCATAGCGCGACCATCGGCGCCCACGGTCCTTCCATAGGGGCGTTCGTGGGTCTCGCCAACTACGCCAAGGCCTTCAGCGACCCGCTCGTAGAACAGACGGCCCTCGTCTCCGTCAGGTTCGTGGTCGAGGTCGTCGCGCTTGTGTTCTTCATAGGCATGGGCCTCGCGCTGCTCCTCAACGAGCCACTCCCCGGGAAATCGGCTCTGAAGGTCATAATCATCCTCCCGTGGGCCCTCTCGGAGTTCGCGGTAGCGATAACCGGGAGATTCTTCCTCGACTCCGACTATGGTTTCCTCAACGCCATCCTGATAGACCTCCATCTGGAGAAGTTCGGCTACCTTTTCCTCAACGCGCAGAACTCCGTCGAGTGGCTCTCGATATTCTACGCCTGGAACTTCGCGCCCATCGGCGCGTTCTTCATCCTGTCCTCGCTTCAGACCATACCCGAAGACCTCTACAAGGCGGCAAAGATAGACGGCGCCTCGATCTTCAGCAGGTTCAGGAAAGTGACGTTCCCGTACGTGAGGTACTCCGTCCTCATCACGCTCGTGCTGGCGACGATACAGGCGGCCGGTTCGGTGGTGCTCGCGTTCGAGCTGACCGGAGGCGGTCCCGGCTTCGCGTCAACCCCGATCACCTTCTACACGTTCAAGGTCTTCTTCGACGACTACAACTACGGCTATGGCTCGGCGTTGTCCTGGATGACCCTGGGGTGCGTGGCCTGCGCGACGACCACCTACTTCATCCTCCTGACGAGGAGAAAGTAGTTGGTCTCCCTCCAAAGGAGGATAGTCCTCTACATCCTAATGGTACTTGCGATTGTATGGAGCATCTCCCCCGTCTATCAGATGTTCAACGCGTCCCTGATGAACCCAAAGCAGCTCGTGGCCCACTTCCTCTATCCGCCCACCCCCAACATCGACAACTACCTCCGCCTCTTCGGGTTCATCAAGACGACCTATGGCGGCCAGCCCTTCAACCTGTACTCGGTGGTGATCCTCGGCCTCAGGAACAGCTCCATAGTCGCGGTCTCGGTCATGGTAATCACGCTGGCGATAACGCTGCCTGCGGCGTACGCCCTGGGCAGGTTGCGCCTGAGGGGCAGGACGGCCATGGTGGGGCTGCTCCTGGGCAGCAGGACCCTGCCGCCCGTCTCGGTCGCCCTCCCGTACTACTTCTACTTCCACTCGCTGCACCTGCTCGGAACCATTCCCGGCGTGATCATCATCCAGCTGAGCATCACCATCCCCATAATCACCTGGGTGCTCATGGGCTTCTTCAGCGCGCTTCCGCGGGACATCGAGATGTCGGCGAGAATGGACGGCTGCAACCGCCGGCAGGCCTTTTATCGCGCGCTGCTCCCCCTGGCGGCTCCCGGGATCGCCGCGAGCGCCGTCATCTCGTTCCTCTTCTCCTGGAACGACTTCCTTTACAGCTGGCTGATATCCAGCGGCAGCCCTGCGGAGACGCTAAACGCTGAGCTCACGGCGTTCCTCGGTCAGGCTTCAGGGAGCGCTCCCGACCCCACGATCTTCGCCGCGGCGGTGGTAGTGCAGATGGCCGTCGCCATCGTCGTGGCGGGTTTCCTTCAGAAGTACATAACGAGCCTGAAGATAGTCGACCCGGGCACCGTCGCGCAGTAAGGCGCACTACAGCAAGACAGTTAAGCCGACCAGCGGCACCGGACGGGAACTATGGCGTCGCGCAAGAGAATGCTGGTACTCTACCTTCTCGCGCTCATAGCGGTCGTCTACTCGCTGCTCCCTGTCTACGACCTGGTGAGCGTCTCGCTCATGAACGGGAACCAGCTGCTGGAACACCTTCTCTTTCCCCCGACCCCGACGCTCGGGAACTTCCTCAGGCTCCTGGGCTTTGAGCCGTTCCAGGAGGCCATGCAGGTCAGGCAGGGTCTGGGAAACAGCGTCGTCACAGCTACATCCGTTATGACGGTCACGATGGCTGCCGCTATCCCTGCCGGCTACGCGCTCGGCAGGCTTCACCTCAGGGGAGGGACGCTGCTCCTGGGGCTCGTGATCGGGACGCGGGCCCTCCCGCCCCTTTCCGTGCTCCTTCCGTACTACTTCTTCTTCCGCCAGGTGCACCTGCTGGGGACGACGTTCGGCCTCGTGATAGTACAGATGAGCATCACCGTCCCAATAGTGACCTGGGTGCTCATGGGGTTCTTCAGTGCCCTGCCGCGCGACCTGGAGATGGGTGCCCGTCTCGACGGTTGCACGAGGTTGCAGGCCTTCAGGTACGCGCTCCTGCCCCTCGCCGCGCCGGGTATAGCCGCTGGGGCTGTGATCTCGTTCCTCTTCTCGTGGAACGACTACCTCTACAGCCTGATCCTCACGAGCGGCACCCCCGCGCAGACGCTCACCGCCTTCCTGTCGGACCTTGGCGGGTCCGTCCTGGCGGCGGGCATAGTCATCCAGCTGGCGGTCGCGGTCGTGCTGGGAGGGTTCCTTCAGAAGTACATAACGAGCCTGAAGATAGTCGACCCGGGCACCGTGGAGCTCTAAGTCCCGGGCTCAGGTCACCACGGAAGCAGGACTGCCCGTGCCTTGACCTCGCCCTGTTTCAGGTCGGCGAGCACCTCGTTCGACTGCTCGAGCGGGTACGTCTCGGTGACAGGCAGGATCCTGTGACGCGACGCCAGGGCGATCACCTCGCGCATCGCCTGCCTCCCTCCCATGAGCGTCCCCACCACCTTCTTCTCATCGTAGAAGGGATAGTCCGGGACCCCTCCCCACGCGCCCATGACGATGGTCCCGCCGCGCTTGGTAGACCTCACCGCCTGCATCGCAACATCGGTGGACGGCGCGAAGCAGACGCTGGAGTCCACTCCGCCGAGCTTTTGCAGCTGCCCCACCGGGTCCTTCTTGCCGTCTATGGGGGTGGCCCCCAGCTCTGCGGAGAGCGCCAGGTGCAGGTCACTCCTCGTCACGGCGTAGACCTCCGCGCCGTAGAACTTGCCATACTTTATCGCCATGTGACCCACTCCGCCCACACCGAAGACAGCGAACTTCCTTCCCGGGCGCAGGTCCGCCTTGGTGACCGCGCCGTAAGCGGTTATGCCTGGACAGAACAGCGGCGCCGCCTCGACCGGGGTCAGGTCCCCGGGGAGAGCATACGTGTGTCCCTCCTGAGCGAGGATGTACTGGGCATACCCGCCGTCGACCGTCTCCCCCGTTATCTCCCTCTTCCAGCAGAGCTGCTCTCTTCCGGTCAGGCAATACTCGCAGTTACCGCAGGAGGTCCAGAGCGGGGATACGCCTATGCCGTCGCCGCGCTTCACTGACTCGACACCCTCACCGGTCTCGGCGACGACACCGGCGATCTCGTGACCAGGGATCATCGGGTACTTGCTGGGCACCCCCATGCCGACCCATTCCCCTTCGACCATATGCAGGTTCGAGCGGCAGACGCCGCTCGCGAGGATCTTGACGAGGACCTGTCCCCTCTTCGGCTTCGGCGTCGGCGTCTCCTCGACCTTCAGCGGCTTCGTCTCTATCTTCCCTACACTGTGGAGTTGCGCCGCCTTCATCGGGGGTTCACGCTCCCTTTGCCGTGGTGCCGTAAATCAACTTTCCAGATAAGGCCGCGAAAAACGCTTTTAGAAAAGGCGCCGACCCGGTGACTCGTTGAGCTCCCGCGAGGGCGAGCACTGGACGGTCACACTCTATGAGCGGTATCCCGACCTCTACCTGCCGATACTTGAGGCGAGGAAGGAAGCGGGCGCGGTAGAGGCGGAAGGTGTCTCAAGGATCCTCTCGGCCGCGGGCGGGAAGAAGGGGAAGGTGCTCGACCTAGCCTGCGGGATAGGCCGTCACTCCATCCCCCTCGCGAAGATGGGCTACGAGGTTGTTGGGTACGACCTCTCTTCCCTCTTCATCGATAGGGCCAGGTCCTGGGCTAGGAGCCAGGGGCTAGACGGCGCCAAGGTCAGGTTCTACGAGGGGGATGTGAGAAGGGTCGCGGACAAGCTGCTCGAGAACAAAGAGGGCGGGTTCGATGTCGTCATCAGCCTCTTCAGTTCTCTGGGCGCGTACGGCGAGGCTGAGGATGCCAGCTTGCTCCGGGACCTCCTCAGGGTCTGCTCTCCTGGCTGCCTTCTGCTGATAGAGACACTGAACAGGGACTTTGTCATGAAGAGGTTCCAGCCGTACAACATACAGGTGGTCTCGCAGAACCTGAGGCTGATCGACCTGGCGAAGTTCAACTTTGAGGACTCGACCCTAGAGGACGAGTGGAGGTTCTATACGGAGACGCCCGACAGCACGCTCAAGCCCGAGCTGGTGCTGAAGATATCCGGACGCGTCTACACCCTCCAGGAGCTGAAGGAGCTGGTCGCAGGCGCGGGATGGTCGTACGTTGGGAGCCGGGGGAACCTAGTCGCCCCCGGACCCGTCAGCGCCGACAGCCCTACCTTCGTCCTCCTGGCGAAGAAGCCTTTAGAGGGTGGCCCGTGATGGCGACGACCCGGCCGCCCGGTCGAGTTTCCCGTCGCTGGTTTTCCCGGTAACCGAATCGTAG
>JASHPA010000039.1 GCA_030038365.1 Nitrososphaerales archaeon | reverse complement strand
GACGGCTCCATCGTCTACAACAACAAGGTCGTCTCCGGGTTCCTCGTCGACCCGCTCTGGAGCGGCGACTCGACGCTTCCCCTGTTCAACACGGTGACCTTCAAGTAAAGTCAGGGCGGGTGCCTCCGTTCCCTGTCGGCCTCTACGACAGAGCGTCTTGCACGGTCAGTCGGACGGGTCCAAGAATTTCTCCTGTCCTTCGCATCAACATCCAGGCACGGGCTTTGCGCCGTCCCCTCGTTCGCTATGAAGGGCGCGAAGAGGCACGGACGAGGTTGCTGGCAGGCATCGGGCTGAAACGCTTAACATGTCCGACCGAGGATTATGCAACGTGAGCCCGCGGCATCGAGCAGGTCATGCCAAGCCCGGCGGCGTCGTGGTGGATATCGATGTCCATGTTCACGAGGACCCTTTGGAACTGGCCGAGTTTGCGGAGATGCCGTGGAAGAGGTCCCTCATGTCCCTCGAAGGATATCCCGAGCACGACCTTGACCTCCCAGGCTTCTCCCCGTCCACCGTGGAGGACGGACTGGCCGCAATCGGGGAGGACACGCGACCTCTTCCCCGGGCTGCGTCTCCCGCCGAGATGAGGCGCGTCCTCGACCGCAGGGGTGTCGACGCGGCGATCCTCTTGCCTGACCACCTGCTGAAGATGGGGATGGTGGGCGACGCCGACTATGCCATGTCCCTGGCGAGGGCCTACAACAGATGGATCACCAAAGACTGGCTGGGAAAAGCCCGCGGACTTTACGCGGCGGTCTGCGTCGCCCCGCAGGACCCTAAGGGGTCGGCCGAAGAGGTGGGGAGATATGCCAGAGATGAGCGCGTCGCCAGCGTATTCCTGCCTGTCGCAGGCATACAGCAACTCTATGGACACAGGAGGTACGACCCGGTCTACGCAGCTGCCGAGAAGGCTGGGAAGCCGGTCGTCCTGCACAGCCTCCACGTCCTCGCGCCGTCCTTCCCGTTCCAGCTCGAGCAGTTCCCCAACAAGTTCGGGAGGTTCGCCATGTCCGACTCCCTCGCGATGGCGGCGAACCTCGTCAGCATGATGTCAGTGGGGGTCTTCGAGCGTTTCCCGAAGCTCCGGGTCTGCTTCGCCGACGGCGGCATCTCGTGGCTCCCTTGGCTCATGGTGAGGCTCGACAAAGAATACCTCAACTGGAAGGAAGAGGTCTCCACCATTCTCAAAAGGAGGCCGAGCAGATACATGAAGGAATTCGGATACTGCACTCAGCCCATCGGGGAGCTTGAAGAGGCGGAAGACTACGCGAGGCTGATCGGGTCGTCGTGGAAGTTCGTTTCGGTCATGTATGGTTCTGACTGGCCCCACAGGGGGTTCGAAGACCCCGATAAGATATCGAATCTCGGCCTGCCGGAGGAAGCGAAGCGCGGCATAATCGGCGGAAATGCCGTGAGATTCTTCTCGCTACAATAGCCGGCCGCACTCAGTCTGAGAACCTGAAGCCCGCGTTCTGGAGGACCTCGTCATGCGACCTTGCGATATGCCGCCTGCTCGTCCGCGGAAGGTCTACGAATCGCAACTCGCGCCACGCTTCGTGTCTGACGCTACCGCCGGTCATCCTCCCTCGGAAGATGAACTCAAAGTCCCAGTGCCTCTCCATGCCGGGGAACCTCTTCGGGGTGCCTACCTCGGAGACGACCTTGGGCTCGGAGAGCTCAAGCTCCGCGATGCCGAGTTGTTCCCTCAGGATCCTCCGAGCCGCCTCATGCGGCGACTCGAGGAGCATCAGGTGACACGAAGGGAGCATCCAGCCCTTGGCATGGACCCGTGCGCGCTCGGGGTCGAGGGCGCCTATCTCGTCCCAAGCCGCGTCCGGATTGAGGTGGCCCATGAGCACCCGTCTGCTGTTCCCTTCCGTCAGGATAAGGAAGGAAGAGAGACAGAGACCTCCTTTGGGAATCTCCTTCGTATAGACACGACGTCTCTGCGACCTAGGTAGCGTCCTCGCGAAGCTACAGAACTGCCTGGTTGTCAAATCAGCCGGATTTGGAAGGCTGCAAACGTTAAATATTTTCAGGCGGACTTGTCACGAGCTTGAAGAGAGCAGAGACTCTTCCCGAGAGGGCGCAAGGGCACTTGTTCACCGTCGACACCGATGTCCACATCCACGAAGACCCCAAGACACTCGGCGGCTACTGCGAGGCGCCCTGGAATCGCATCCTCCTGACCGCGAAGGACACCCCCGAGAGGTACCTCTCCGTGCGCGGTCTCTCGCCCGTGAACCTTGACGATACGATGGAGCCTCGGTTTCCGAGCGGGACCGTCCTCAGGACCGTGAACAGCGCCGCGCAGATGAGGCGCGAGCTCGACGCTATAGATGTAGACGCCGCGATCGTCTTCCCCGACCACCTCCTCAAGATCGCCCTGTTCCCGGACCCCGAGCAGGCAATGGCCCTGGCCAGGGCGTACAACCGCTGGCTGCTCGACGAAGGGCTCGGCAAGGAGAGGGGGCTCGTGGGCGCGCTCTGCATAGCACCGCAGGACCCCGAGGGCTCCGCCGCGGAGGCGAAGAAGCACGGTAGGAAAGAAAGGGTCGCATGCCTTTACTTCCCGACCGCGGGGCTGCAGAGGCTCTACGGAGACAGAGACTACGACGTCCTCTACGAGACGGCAGAGAAGCTAGACATACCGATAATGCTCCACGGCGTCTCGGCCATATCGACCGTCTTCCCGTTCAATCTTGAGCAGTACGGGACGGCCGTCGTCCGCCACGCGCTGGCACATCCGCTCTCGATGATAGCAAACCTGATGAGCATGATCTCGAGCGGCGTCCCGGCAAGGTTCCCCAAGCTGAGGATAGGCTTTGCCGAGGGTGCGATATCCTGGGTGCCCTGGGTCATGATGAGGCTGGACAAGGAGTATCTCGAGAGAAGGAGGGAGCTTCCGTTCCTGGACGAGCGCCCCAGCCACTACGTCCAGAGGTTCTACTTCGGGACGCAGCCGATAGAGGAGCCCGAAAGGGCGGCGGACTACGTCAAGCTCGTCGAACTGATAGGGAGGGTGGAGAGCATAATGTTCTCGTCGGACTGGCCGCACCACGACTTCGACCACCCCAGGAAGCTGCTCTCTTATCCCCTCCCGGCCGAGGCAAAGCGGAAGATAATGGGCGAGAACGCGATGGAGTTCCTGAGGATGGACAAGGCGAGCCTCCTTGGCTGAGGAGGTCTCGCTCAGGGAGGAGGACATCCCCGACTCGGGCAGGATCGTGAAAATCAGGGGTCTTGAGATAGGGGTCTTCAGGGTCGGGGGAAGCTACTATGCGCTGCTGAACAGGTGCCTGCACCAGGGCGGCCCCGTCTGCACTGGAAGGATCTCCGGTACTCTTCTCTGCCGCGCGGAGAGCGACTGGAAGTTCGAATGGGTGAAGGAAGGCGAGATCGTGGTGTGCCCGTGGCACTCCATGGAGTACGACATCAGGACGGGCAGATCGCTGGCGTACAGCGGCAACCCCCTCAGGACATACCCCGTCGAGCTTCGCGACGGGAATGTCGTGGTGAAGGTCTAGGGGTATACGCCGGCCGTTATCCCGCCGTCCACCGTGATTATCTGGCCCGTGATGTACCTCGCCTCGTCGGAGGCGAGCCAGAGCGCCGTGAATGCCACATCCTCCGGGGTGCCGAACCTGCCGAGCGGTATCCTGGCGAGCACGGAGGCCTTGATCTTGTCCGCGCCGGGGAAGTTGTTGTAGGTCGCTATCCAGAGCGGCGTCTCTATCTCTCCGGGAGCGATGCCGTTGACCCTGATGTTGTGCTTGGCGAGGTCGAGCGCCGTGGCCCTAGTGAACTGGAAGGCACCGGCCTTGGCCGCGCTATAGGCGGCTGTGCCGGGCTGGGTGAGGAAGGCGTTGATCGTGATCGTGTTTACGATGGCACCACCACCCTGCTTGATCATGTAGGGGACGACCTCGTGCGTGACCAGGAAGGTGCTCTTGAGGTTGAGACTGATGAGCCTGTCCCACTCTTTCTCGTCGTCGTCCACGACCGTGTCGTGGGCTTCCTTCTGCCAGCCCCCGACGTTGTTGTGGAGGATGTTGACGCGGCCGTATTTCGCTACGACCTGACCGACGAACGCTTTGACTTCGGCGGGGTTGAGGACGTTCGCCCTGATCGGCATCGCCTCGCCGCCCGCCTTCTGTATCAGGTCGGCCGTCTCCTTTGCGCCCGCCTCGTTCATGTCGACCACGACGACCTTCGCCCCCTCCTTTGCAAAGAGCTGGGCGATACCCCTGCCGATGCCTTGACCGGAACCCGTGACGATGGCAATCTTGCCGTTCAGACGACCGCTAAAACTCATGATGTGGGGGACGGCGTCAGCCCTTATTCAACTGTGCTGTCTCGACGCGTAACAGACTTAACAAGTGGGGCCCATGGGACACGGGAATATTGACCTCTCCCAGATTTGGCTTCACCGAAGTCTCCGTAGGGCCCGAGCAGGCCGTTGCAGACGGTATCCTTGCCGAGAAGGCTGGTTTCGACGCGGTGTGGGTGCCGGACCATGCTACCGACGTCAACGGCGACAAACTCGAGCCCTGGACGTGCCTCGCCGCTATAGGGTCGCGTACGAAGAGGGTGGAGCTTGGACCGGCGGTCACAGACACGCAGCGGGTGCACCCGTCGCGGACTGCCCATCACGTGGCCTGTCTTGACGGCATCGCCCCGGGAAGGGCGCTTCTCGGGATAGGGGCAGGTGAGGCGATGAACGTCGTGCCCTTCGGCCTGCCGTGGGGAGAGCCTGCGGAGAGGGCAGCCCGCCTGGACGAGGCGGTCCGTCTCATCAAGCTGCTCTGGTCGAGCACCCGGGAAGAGCAGGTCTCGTTCTCCGGTAAGTACTTCTCGATGACGAACGCCTTCCTGAGCCTCCACCCTACGCGGAAGCCGCACCCGCCCGTCTACGTCGGAGCGATGGGAGCAAGAGCGACACTGGAGATCGTGGGGAGGGAGGGCGACGGGTGGTTCGCCTGGATCAACACGAGAGACCAGTTCAGAAAAAAGTGGAAGGTCATCTCCGATGCTGCGAGGGGTGCGGGCAGGGACCCGAGGAAGATCGACTCCGCGGTGCACCTGATGGTGGCGCTCCCGAGGAATTCGGAGGAGCGCAAGGCCGCGATGCTGGGAGCCAAGGCGACCCTTCTGATGGAGAAGAGGACGCTCGAGAGCATGGGGTATACGGACCACCTGGAGTTCCTGCAGTACCAGAACTTCACGATATCGAATGACTACGTGAAGAAGATCTTCAGCGCGGCGTCGGAGATACCCGACGAGTATGTCCACAAGCTCATGGCGATCGGTACCGTAGACGAGATCCGTGCCCTCATAGATGACATGGTAAAGACGGGTGTGAAACAGCTCATAGTCTGCGACCACCTTGCGCCGAAGAGCACCAAGAGGACGCTCGAGGCATTCAGGAAGCTGATACACGAATACCGCTGATGGCACCCGCATCGTTCCGGTTTACCGCTTCTTGCTCTTCTTGAAGTAGGGCAGGACCTTCTTCTGGAAGAGGTCGATCGCGGCCTCGTCGTCGAAGGTGTTCAGCTGGACGTACGCGTGGTCGAACCCGCACCTGAAGTACTGCTCTATCCGCCGGATGAACTCCTCCTCGTCGGTCGCGACCGGGAAGACCTTGGCGAGCTCCTCGTCGGTCACCGACTTGCCTCTCTCCTCTATCTCGCGAGGGTCGGAGATGTCGGTGGTGAACATCTCGTTGAGGAGAGTCGCCGCCCACTTCCTCACGGCCTTGATGGCCCGTTTGTAGTCCTTGTCATAGGCGACGTCTATCTCGACGACCTTCAGAAGGTCCTTGAGCGCGCGGCCGGATTTCTTCGCGCCGGCGGCGACGTTGGGGAAGATGACCTCGTTGATGTACTCAGGCGTCTTGGCTGAGGTGATGATGCCGTCCCCGTACTCGCCGACGACCTGGGCCATCTTGGGGCCCATGGCCGACATGATTATCGGGACCTGCGCCTTCATGTAGATACTCGCGGCCCTGAGCTTGTAGTATTCGCCGTCGTAGTCTACGAAGCCTCCCTTCCACAGCTTCCTCATTATCTCGACCGACTCGATGAGCCTGTCCCTCCTCTCGGGGTACTTCGGCCACGGATAGCCCAGCGGGACCTCGTTCATCGCCTCTCCCGTGCCTATCCCCAGGAGCACCCTCGGGCCGAAGAGGACCTCCATCGTTGCGAATGCCTGCGCGGTTATCGCAGGATGGTAACGAAGGATGGGGGCCGTAACCGCGGTGCCGAACGGCAGCTTGATGTCCTGCATCGCCGCGCCCATCCACACCCACGTGTTGTATTCCGTGGCGTTGGTGTGAAACCACGGATGAAAATGGTCGCTAACCCAGATGGCGTCGAACCCTGCTTTCTCGGCACGTCGGCAGAGTGAGATGAGCTTCTTCGCCTCGACCATGTCGGGGCAGGCGTTGTAGCCTATCGAGCCCTTCGCGAGCATGGAGGCCGCTCTCACGGTATGATCATGCCTCGGCCTGTTACTTCAGGGTCGTCCTTCGTTTCAGTGGCTTGGCGATGGGCCGCGTCCGGAACTCCTTCACGTACTCGACCATGTCGTCTACAATGACCTTGATGAGCTTCTGCCCCTTCTCTTTCGTGGCCTTGGTCGGGTCACCGATGATTCCGGTCGCCGAGAAGCGGGAGAGGTGGTCGATGAAGAAGATCGGGGACCGGTCTATGAAGTTCCTGTAGGCGTACTTCGAGCTCTTCAGTCCCATGTAGATGTTCCAGTCCCTTACCGCTTTCGACATGTCGACGTTCTCCGGCTTCAAGGCAAGGAGCATCGAGGTCTCGAACTCGCCCGCGTGGGCTCCGTGCTCGACTATCTTCCTCACCTCGGGCTTGGCGAAGTCAAAGTAGGCGGCGCCCGAGCAGATGGCCGGATATCTGGATGTAATCATCATGGAGACGATCTGCATGAACGGCGGGTTGATGCCGTGCCCGCTGACCATCACGATGCGCTTGAATCCGTGCTTGACGAGGCTCTCGCAGACGTCGTAGAGGTAGTCGATGAAGTGCGTCGGCTGGATGTCTATCGTGCCCGGGAAGCCCATCGATATCTCGGCGTGCGTATAGTAGATAGGTGGCATCGTGACGGCGATGTCAGGGATCTTCTTGGCTATCCTCTTGCAGACTTCGTAGGCCGCGACCGTGTCGATGTCGATAGGGAGGTGGGGTCCGTGCTGCTCGAGGCTTCCGAGCGGCAGAAGCACGACCTTCTCGTCCTGAATGACCTTCTCGACCTCGGGCCACGCGAGGTCTCCCAAGAGATACTCTTCGACCATTGTCTCGTGAGGGCCTTGCCGCGCACTAATTAAGAGTCATTTTTCTTGAGAAGCTGCGGAGGTGCCTCGCGCCACTGCCGGGAGGCGGGAGCGTAGGGAACTGGAGAGGAGGTCTGTCCCATCTACCAGCTCCGGGCTCAGCAGACCCGCCATGATGCAACCCGCGAGGAGTATGACGGCCGGGCCAGGGACGAAGTCGCTGATCATGTATTCCGACGAGCCGATGGAGAACCGGTATGTGCCAAGGTTCAGCCCATAGTCGTTGCTGTATGAATGCGACACGTAAGAGTACGTCCCGCCGTAGCCAAGGATGGACCGGCTCAAGGAGTTTAGCCCCGTTTCGATATAAGTGCCGGGGAAACAGGCGTTCCCGTAGGCGAGGCCTGACGCAGGAAGGGGCGGACAAGTAAAGCTGTACGAGTAGCGGACAAGAGGGACGAAGACGACGACCATCGCGACCGCGAGAACCACGACGATCGCGATCCGGACACTCCGCAGCTTCAAGGCAGACGGTCTTCCTTCAGCCGGCCTTTGCGATTAATAGTTTTGTCCTAACCGGGACTCATGCCGTGTCGAGCTTCAAAGGACATAATTCGACTGCCGACGCGTGTGCTGGTCCGCTCCGGAGCCCGATCAGGAACCCTGATCGCCGAGGCGTGCGGTTTCCACGGTCGGGTGTGGAGATCTGTTGGCGAACATGGCGGAAACCATGTCCCAGGTGTCTGCAATCTCGGGACTGAGCAAACCCGCGAGCAGACACCCGGCAAGTATGAGCAGGATGCCGCCTGGTACGAGGAGTGTTGTCACATATCCAGCGTTGCCTATGATGTAGGCATAGGTACCAAGGTAGAGGCCGCCGCCATAGCTGTAGCCATAGCTGTAGCCATAGCTGTAGCCATAGCCGCTCCAGTATAGGGAATAGCTGGCTCCGTTATGGAACAGCCAAGTGGAGAGGGAATAGAACCCTGAAAACCGCCCCATCGGAGGACAGGAGAACGCGCCGCTGCACACCACCGCGTAGGAGTAGGGGATCAAGGGTACAAAATAGAAGAGCAATGCCAGTAGCACGGACGCGACGATGGCAAAGCGGACGGGGCGTGACCTCAATTCTTCCCGTAGCGCCCGAGCACGCCGCTTGCGTTAATAGTTTTGTCCGAACTACT
>JASHPA010000038.1 GCA_030038365.1 Nitrososphaerales archaeon | reverse complement strand
GAGCTGCTGCGTGTGTCGTTGGCAAGCGCTGTGGCGCTGGCCATCATCTACACCATCGGCGTTTTGTGGCTCTCGATCGTCTACCTTCACGGCGATGTCTATGAAGGCGTGATACTTGGAGCGCTTCCGTTCGTCCCATTCGATGTTCTCAAGGCGATAGTGGCAATCCCGATCTCACTCAGGGTCAGAGGCGCGGGCCTCGGCCTACCTGTCAACTCGCCCGGTCCCGTGGCATCGTCAGTCGCCGCTCCACAGGCCCCTGCGAGACCCTGAATACTTCTTAATTCTTAAATACGAGAAGGGGGAGCGTCAGGTCATGCAAGGAAACAACGCTATCGCCAAACTCGTTCCTCAACAACTAGCGTTGGCTGTTTTAGTGTAATTTCTCCTCGCGGACTCCTTTGTGCTAGCGAGGAAATCTTTGGTGATTAGTGGTAACAATGACTGAAAAAATGTCAGGCGCCCGGGCCATCGTGGAGGCCCTCGAAAGGGAGAGGGTAGAGTACATCTTCGGCATGCCAGGAGGGGCCACACTACCCTTCTACGACGCGCTCTGGGACTCCAAGATCAAGCACGTACTTGTCAGACACGAGCAGCTGGGTGCCCACATGGCAGATGCCTACGGCAGGGTCTCCAGGAGGGCGGGGGTCTGCACGGGGACCTCCGGACCTGGTGCTACCAACCTGGTCACCGGCGTTGCGACCGCCTTCGCCGACTCTTCTCCTGTCGTGGCCATCACCGGCCAGGTCGCGAAAGCGATGACCGGAAGGAACGGTTTCCAGGAGACTGACGTCGTAGGGCTGCTCACCCCGGTTACAAAGTACACGCTGCAACCTCTCTCGGCCGCTGAGATACCTTCGGCCATAAAGAAGGGGTTCTACATAGCGCAGACCGGAAGACCCGGACCCGTCCTCATCGATGTCCCAAAGGACGTCCAGCAAGAAGAGGTCGAGATGACGTTCCCAGAGTCCATCCAGATACGCGGCTATACCCCGAGCTATCCCGTCGAAATCCAGGACGTGGAGAGGGCGGCCGACATGCTCGCGAGGGCCGAGAGACCCGTCCTCTTCGGAGGCGGCGGCATACGGATAGCGGACGCCTCGGGACCTTTCACGGCGCTCGCACAGCTCCTCATGGCGCCTGTCATCACGACTCTGCAGGGGAAAGGGACTTTTCCGGAAGACCATCCGCTCTCGGTCGGACCAATCGGGATGCACGGTCGTGCCGAGGCAAACAAGATCGTGCAGGAATGCGACCTCCTGCTCGCGGTCGGCGTCCGTTTCTCGGACCGCTCGACCGGCAACTTCCATGAGTTCGCGCCGGAGGCCAAGATAATCCACATAGACACGGATCCCACCGAGTTCAACAAGAACAAGCACGTCGACCTCTCGATACTCGGTGACGCCAACAAGGTCCTGACCCTGTTGTATCAGGCGCTAGAGAAGCGGCTGGCGAAGAGGGACGAGAACAATGCGTGGCTCAGGCATCTTACTCAGGTCAGGGAAGAACTCAAGGGAATCCCTGCCTACAAGGACTCGTATGCCGAGCTGTCTGGGCCCAAGATCGTGAAGCAGATGAGGGGGATACTTCCACCCGAGGCGATACTCACGACCGGCGTGGGCCGGCACCAGATGTGGTGCGAGATACATTACAAGGTTCTGCGCCCAAGGACGTGGATAACCTCGACCGGACTGGGTACTATGGGCTTTGGACTCCCAGCGGCGATAGGCGCCAAGCTCGCGGCCCCGAACGTCCCGGTAGTCGACTTCGACGGCGACGGCAGCTTTGTGATGACCGAGCAGGCGCTCGCCACAGCCGTCGAGGAGAGGATACCTGTCGTCTCGATAATCATCAACGACAGAAGTCTGGGCATGGTCGAACAGTGGCAGCGTCTGATGTACAACCGGCGCTTCGTCGGCATAAGGTTCCAGAACACGCCAGACTTTGTCAAGCTCGCTGAAGCTTACGGAGTCCAGGGAAGGAGGGTGGGGTCGCTCCAGGAGTTCGCGACTGTCCTGAAGGACGGGGTCAGAGGCGATACACCGTCAGTGATAGAGGTCCCCGTCTCCCACGAAGAAGACGTATTCCCATTCATGCCGCCCGGGAAGGGCATCAAGGACACGGTCTATGGGACATCGAAGGAGATGGCGGTATTCTGAGAGCCCCAAAGGTCCTTTCTGCACTGGTCGAGAACAAGCCTGGCGCTCTCTTCCGCGTAGTACACGTAGTCCGTCTCATGCGCCTCAACATAGCAGGCATGACCCTCGGGGTCACGAACGGTGGTGACGACTGCCGAATCACCATAACCCTCGACGGCGACGAGGCCGCGGTGGAGCATGTCGCTAGGCAACTCGTGAAGGTCATAGATGTCCTCGAGGCGCACACCTACAGCCCTGAGGAGGTCACCGCGAGGGAACTGGCTCTTGTAAAGATAAACACGGACAAGATGTCTGTGGCAGACGTCCAGAAGATGAGGTCCTGCCGCATCGTCGACTCCTCTCCTCACTCAGTCGTGGTCGAGGTGGTCGGAAGCGCTCGCGAGATAGATGATTTCGTCGCGGGACTCACGACCGCCGTCCTCGACATCGCTAGGACAGGAGTCGCGGCGCTTCCCAAGGAGATAGCGGCATGAGCGAAAGAGTCATCCGGGTATTCGACACGACGCTGCGCGATGGGGAGCAGACACCTGGTGTCTCGCTTACGCCCAACGAGAAGCTGGAGATAGCCAAGGCCCTCGACAAGCTCGGGGTAGACGTGATAGAGGCGGGGTTTCCGATAACATCCAAAGGAGAACAGGAGGGTATACGCCTGATCAGCAAGGCCGGCCTGAGGGCAGAGATTTGCGGTCTCGCCCGAGCGGACAAGGCAGACATCGATACTGCGATTAACTGCGGCATCAGCGGGATTCACGTCTTCCTGGCCTCCTCCGATATCCACCTCGAACACAAACTGCACATCACCAGGGAGCAGATGCTGAAGCAGTCGGCCGACGCGGTCAGGTACGCCAAGAGCTTCGGCGTGAAAGTGGAGTTCTCGGCGGAGGACGCAACGAGGACCGACATCGAGTTCTTCAAGAGGGTCGTGAAGGCGGTTACGGATGCCGGTATAGACAGGTTCGACATCCCGGACACCGTTGGGATAGCGACCCCGCAGAGGATTACGGACTACGTGAAAGCTGCAAGGTCCGTCTCCGACGCGATGATCAGCATGCACTGCCACAACGACTACGGCATGGCCGTGGCCAACAGCCTCGCCGGGATACTTGCGGGGGCAGACCAGGCGCACCTCACCGTCAACGGCATAGGCGAAAGGTCGGGCAACACCTCGCTCGAGGAGTTCGTCATGGGCTGCCACAATCTCTACGGCTGGCGTACCAAT
Source organism: Nitrososphaerales archaeon (assembly GCA_030038365.1). GTDB lineage: Archaea > Thermoproteota > Nitrososphaeria > Nitrososphaerales > Gagatemarchaeaceae > Gagatemarchaeum. The sequence goes on along the minus strand of JASHPA010000038.1, from coordinate 13,281 downwards.
ATCGATTACTCGCTCCTGTACGAGACCTCGCGCAGAGTCGCCGGACTCACAGGTGTTGTCATCCAGCCCAACAAGGCAATCGTCGGGGACAACGCGTTCGGGCATGAGTCCGGAATACATACCCACGGCATCCTCAGCAACCCCTCGACCTACGAACCGTTCGACCCTTCGATGGTCGGACGTTCCAGATGGCTGCAGGCGGGAAAGCACGCTGGCAGGCATGGGGTCGCCGCTCAGCTCAGGGCGATGGGCCTGAAGCCGAAGGAGGAGAGCCTCAGGCTTATCGTGGACAAGGTGAAGGAGACAGGCGACAAGGGCATCACCATCACCGATGCCGACCTGTACCAGATAGCTGTGCAGATAATGGGCGGCGGCAGCGCAGAGAAGAATGAGCTGGTGGAGCTCGAAGGCCTTGAGGTCGTGACGGGGGTCAAGAGGCTCCCCACGGCGACCGTGAGGCTGCTCGTGCGCGGACACCTTTACGAGGCGACCGAGGTCGGGTCGGGCGCCGTTGACGCCGCAGTGAACGCCATCCAGAAGATATTCAGCAACCTTGAGACGGTGAAGCTGAAGGAGTACAGACTCGAGGCGCTTACAGGCGACTCGAACGCCGTCGCGGACGTGACCGTGAAGGTCGAGGACGACGCGGGCAACTCTGCATCCGGCAGGGGTATGAAGAGGGACATCGTGGTCGCGAGCGTGGAGGCGATAGTTGCAGGCACAAACGCCCTGCTCGCTAAGAAGCTGAATTCTTCAGGCCCCGAGACCCCGCCTACCCAGAGCCCCGCCGAAGCGATAGAAGGAGTGTAACGCTTGGCCTCCACTATAACAGAGAAGATAGTCTCGCGCTCCGCGGGCAAGAAGGCCGTAGCGGGCGACCTAATCGATACCCTGCCGGTCGACAAGCTCTACTTCAACGAGGTGATAGGACCACCTGCCATCCTGAACTTCCAGAAGGACTTCGACGATGTCTTCCAGAGCGCGGGGAAGAGGATGAAGGTCTTCGACCCGATGAGAGTGGCGTTCATGCCCGACCACACCGTCCCATCCTGCTCGATAATGGTCAGCAGCGGCGTCAAACTGATGGCCAGCTTTGCCAAGGATCAGGGGATCAAGATGTACAAGGAGGGTGACGGTATCGAGCACACCGTCGCCTCCGAAGAGGGCTTCGTCCTCCCAGGGGAGGTGGCAGTAGCGACCGACTCCCACACGTGCACTCAGGGCGCCCTCGGCTCGCTCGCCTTCGGCGTGGGGACGACCGAGGCAGAGAACCTCTTGGCAACGGGTGAGCTTTACTCCTTCACGGTTCCCGAGAGCATCAGCTTCAGGGTGAATGGGATGCTCCAGCATGGTGTCTATCCGAAGGATCTCGTCCTCCACATACTTGGACTCGTGGGGCAGGGAGGCTGCTCGAAGCGAGTCGCTGAGTATTCTGGTTCCACGTTCGACTCCATGGACATGGATGGCAGGTTCACGGTCTGCAACCTCTCCGTCGAGATGAGCGCCAGGACTGCGATAATCAACCCTGACGCCACGACCATGTCCTACGTCGAGGCTGCCCTCCGGGGAAGAGGGGCTTCCCTTTCCGAGGAGGAATCCCGGATGATTGCCAGGAGCGACCCTGACGCGACGTACTCCCAGACAGTCCCGGTCGACGCGTCGAAGGTAGAGCCCACCGTCTCGCTGCCGCACTCTCCGGCCAACGCGAAACCGGTCAGCGAGGTCAACGATCCAATCAACGTCGTCTTCCTCGGTTCTTGCGCGAATGCTCGTAAGAGCGACCTTACGGTGGCGGCGAGAATACTCAAAGGAAGGAAGGTCCATCCAGACACGAACCTCGTCGTCATCCCGGCGAGCAGGAAGGTCTACAACTGGGCGATGGAGAATGGTATACTGGCTACGATTGCCGAGAGCGGGGCGAACATCGAGTCATCGAACTGCGGGCCGTGCTTCGGTAAGCACATGGGCATCCTTGCGCCGGGCGACCGATGCCTGAGCACGAGCAACCGGAACTACAAGGGCAGGATGGGGTCCTCGGAGGCGTTCATCTATCTCGGCTCGCCGGCGGTAGCTGCGGCGACTGCGATCGAAGGGAAGATAGCCGACCCGCGTAAGTACCTGAGTGAGTGATTATGGCAACTGTAGGGAGAGTCGCGAAGAAGTACGGAGACGACATCAACACCGACTACATCATCCCTGCGTATCTCCTGCAGGAGAGCTGGGACAAGCAGTTCTTTGCCGACCACGCGTTCGACCAATACGACCCGTCGTTCAAGCAAGATTGCAGGGCGAACGAGCATAGTATCGTAGTGGCCGCAAACAACTTCGGGTGCGGCAGCTCGAGGGAGCAGGCAGTCTACGCGGTACAGTACAACAACGTCGTGGCCGTCGTGGCGCAGTCCTTCCCTGACATCTTCTACCGGAACTGCCTGAACAATGGCCTCCTGCCCATCCAGATAAGCGACACGAGCGACATAGAGCCGGGAGATGAATTGCTCATCGAGCTAGACGCCCGCAAGCTGAAGAACCTCACCCGTGGCCGGGAGTACGCGATCATAGCGACCGACTCCGCCATAGAGCAGATGAAGACGGGTGGCTTCCTCGGATACGTGAAGGAAAGGCTCAGGACGCGGCTCGCCTCGCAATAGACAGGGACGCGATTTCGATTGGCAAAGTATACGATAGCACTGATAGAGGGAGATGGGGTGGGTCCCGAGATCTCTTCGGCATGCATAGGCGTGCTCGACGCTCTCAAGACCAAGTTCGGAGTCTCTTTCGAGATAAGGGATTCCCCTGCTGGGGACAGGGTCAAAGCCGAAAAGGGGGAAGCCCTGCCAGAATCCTCTGTCTCGACGATAAAGGACTCTGATGCCTGCCTCAAGGCACCCGTCGGTGAGACCGCTGCTGATGTGATAGTGAAGCTCAGGCAGCTACTGAACCTGTACGCTAACATCAGGCCATCGAAGACGCTTCCGCATGTCCCTTCACTCAAGCCTGAGATCGACCTGGTGATAGTCCGAGAGAACACAGAGGACCTCTACAAGGGTATGGAGTTCGACTTTGACGGCGGGATAGTCGCCCTAAGGACCATAACCACGAACGCCTCGACAAGGATAGCGAACTATGGCTTCGACCTGGCCGAGCAGAGAAGGAAGAATGTCGTAGCGGTCCACAAGTCCAACGTGCTTAGGAAGAGCGACGGCCTCTTCGCCAGGTGCTGCAAGGACGTATCCACGCGCCACCCCGGCGTTGCCTTCAGCGAGATGCTTGTCGACTCTGCGGCGATGAACCTCATCCGCATGCCCGAACGCTTCGACGTAATAGTCACGACGAACATGTACGGTGACATCCTCTCAGACGAGGCCTCCCAGCTCGTCGGCGGGCTCGGGGTCTCCCCTTCGGCCAACGTAGGGGAGAATTTTGCGATATTCGAGCCAGTGCACGGTGCCGCGCCCGACATCGCTGGCAAGGCGAAGGCTAACCCAATCGCGATAATCTTGACGAGCTGCATGATGCTCGAATGGCTCTACAAGACGCGAAAGGACGATTCCTGTGCGCAGGCTGCCGCTGCGGTGAGGGCAGCGGTCAACCGGTCCCTCGAGATGGGCGTGAAGACTCCCGACCTCGGAGGCACCGCGACGACGGCGGAGGTCGGGACAGCGATAGTGAAGCTGGTCTCGGCCTGAGCGATGCGTAAATAGCCTACGCGGCCGAATGGCGGAGCGATAGCGACTTTGGTCCCCACAAAGAAAATCTGGTTCGACGGCAAGTTCGTTCCCTGGGGCGAAGCCAACATTCACGTACTCACACACGCACTGCACTACGGCTACGCCATCTTCGAGGGAATCCGCTGCAATTCCACCTCCGATGGGCCGGCGATCTTCAGGCTGAAGGAGCACGTGGACCGCATGTTCGAAGGCGCGAAGGTCTACAAGATGCGCATTCCCTACACCAAGGAGCAACTGGTCGCTGCCTGCCTCGACACGGTCAGGGAGAATGGTCTGAAGGACTGCTATGTCAGGCCAATAGTGTTCAGCGCGCAAGGTGAACTTGGAGTCAACCCTCTGAAGAACCCGGTAATCGGCGCCGTCGGCTGCTGGGAATGGGGCGCGTATCTTGGCGAGGAGGGGATGGAGAAGGGCATACGCTGCACCGTCTCCAGCTGGTCCCGTATCGACTCGAAGATGCTCCCGCCCCAAGCGAAATGCGCAGCGAACTACGCCAACTCGATACTCGCCAAGACTGATGCCATCGCGGCGGGCTATGATGAGGCGATACTGCTGACACAGGAGGGCTTCGTCGCGGAGGGCTCCGGAGAGAACATATTCCGCGTCAAGAATGGTGAAATCTACACGCCATCGATGGAGTCGGGCATCCTGGGAGGCGTGACACGCGCGTCGGTAATCCAGATTGCCAGGGACAACGGGTTCACCGTCCACGAGCAGGATTTCACTCGGGAGGGACTCTTCACAGCCGACGAGCTCTTCTTCACGGGAACCGCGGCGAACGTGAACCCGATACGCGAGGTCGATGGCAGGGTGATAGGGACAGGCCAGTTTCCGATAACGAAGAGGATCCAGCAGGTCTATCTCGACGCGATACACGGACGCGTCGAGAGATACAAGCCGTGGCTCTCCTACGTCCGGTGATCGTCTCCGAAGAACGTTTAAGGAGGATACAGCCGCCGGCCACTGAAGAACGTGCAGAAAGAGGTGGACCTTGTCGTCATCGGTGGAGGCCCCGGTGGCTACGTTTGTGCCATCAGGGCATCGCAATTGGGACTTAGGTCCATACTCGTCGAGAAGGCAAGGCTGGGGGGTGAGTGCCTCACCGCCGGGTGCATACCCTCAAAGTCGCTCATCTCGGTGGCCAAGTCCTTCGACAAGGTGAGGGAGGGAGGGAAGTTCGGCATACGCGTAAGTGGTCTGACAGTAGACGTCGAGGCTTTGCAATCGTGGAAGGCTGGCGTCATCAACACGCTCGAGACAGGAATCGCGACGCTTTGCAAGGGAAACAAGGTCGAAGTCATAAGAGGCGTCGCGGAGATCACAGCTCCCGGACGGGTCACGGTGACTGGAGACGCGACGACAGACGAGATCCAGACGAAGAGCATCGTGATAGCCACGGGCTCGAGCAGCATCCAGCTCCCCGGGTTGGAGTTCGACGGGCAGAAGGTCATCAGTTCAAGAGAGGCCCTTGAGCTCAAGGCGATTCCCCGAAAGATGCTGGTCGTAGGCGGGGGATACATAGGGCTCGAGATTGCGTGCATGTATCAGCGCCTCGGCAGTCAGGTGACGGTCGTCGAGTTGACGGACCAGCTGTTGCCGGGGACCGAGCCGGACCTCGTCCGCTACGTCTACAGGAACCTCGAGAGGAGGGGAGCGACCATCCACCTGAACTCGAAAGTCTCCTCGGTCGACAAGAGCTCCCAGAAAGTAAGCGCGAAAGTCGAGACTGAGACCGGTCCGGCCGAGGTTGAAGCGGACGTCATCCTGGTCAGCGTTGGGAGGAAGCCGCTGACGGCCGGGATGAACCTGCAGAAGCTTGGCGTGGAGGTAGACCCGAAAGGTTTCATCAAGACCGACTCCCGCATGCAGACCACCGTCCGCGGCATATATGCGGTGGGCGACGTCAGGGGCATGCCACTCCTCGCGCACAAAGCGCAGAAGGAAGGGATCGTCGCCGCAGAGTCAGCGGCAGGATTGCCCACCGTCGCGGAATGGCAGGCCGTACCATGGGCGATCTTCACCGACCCGGAGATCTCCGGGGTCGGGCTCACGGAGAAACAGGCCATCGAGGCCGGGTATCAGGTAAAGAAGACGCGGTTCCCCTTCGCGGGGCTCGGGAGGGCCCTCGCCGCGGGGGAGCCTGACGGATTCGTTCGCATCGTCTCTGACGCGAAGAACAACGTCGTCCTCGGTGTCCAGATAGTGGGTCCGGAGGCCTCCGATCTAATAAGCGAGGCCGCTCTCGCCGTGGAGATGGGGGCTACACTCGAAGACTTGGCGTTGACGATTCATCCGCACCCGACGCTGCCCGAGGCCATCATGGAGGCTGCCGAGTCCGGCATGGGTAGACCGATACACCAGGTGAGACCATGACGGTCGTCCTCCTCGACCTCGGAAGGAGGCCCTATGAGCAGGTCTGGGAGCTCCAAAAGTCGCTCGTCGAGGCGAGGAACTTGGGGACGGCTCAGGACACACTGATACTGGTCGAGCACGACCATGTCATCACCCTGGGAAGGAAGACAAGCGCCGGGAATTTCAGACCGCAGAGCGTCCCGGTGTTCCAGGTCGAGCGCGGCGGCGACGCGACCTACCACGGACCCGGGCAGCTCGTCGGGTATCCCATAGTCAAGATGGAGGTCCCGGACGTCAGGCGGTTCGTCCGGTCGCTCGAGGAAGTCCTTATCCTGACTTGCAGGTCTTTCTCGATAACCGCCGAGAGGAATGAGGGCCATCCCGGCGTATGGGTCGGGGGAAAGAAGGTGGCCTCCATCGGGGTGGCAGTGACAAACTGGGTGACATATCATGGCTTTGCGCTCAACATCAACACCGACATGAGCTACTTCCAGCTCATCCGGCCCTGTGGCATGGACCCGGAAACGATGACTTCGATGCGGATGGTTTTGGGCGCCTCCGTCGAGATGGACAGGGTGAAGCAGGAGGTCGAGCGGAACTTCGCTACGGTATTCCAGACGGAGCTAGTCCGTCCCGATGCGCCAGCCATACGATAAGGATAAGTAGGATAATGGCCTCCGAAGTCGCCTTGACAGTACAGGCCCCGAAGATTACCTACGTTACGCTGTTTGCGGATGAGAGCATCCATCCGAAGTATGAAGCCGCAGTAAAGAAATTCTCGAAGACGCTCGGAAAACACTACCAGATGTACATCGGTGACGAGAGTGTCACCTCGAAGGACGGTGAATTCGCTGTGCGTAGCCCGATCGACACTTCGATCGTTGTGGCCCACTTCCCCCTGGGTGGAAAGAAGCACGCGAAGATGGCGGTTGACGCCGCCGCCAAGGCATTCCCGGGCTGGGCCTCCACCTCATGGAGACACCGCGTGAAGGTGCTGCTCAAGACAGCAGAGATAATGGACGAACGCAAGTTCGACATCGCGGCCGCGATAACTTACGAAGTCGGCAAGATCCGCACCGAGGCTCTGGCCGAGGTCTGGGAGGCGATAGACGCCATCAAGGTCTTCGCTCGTTCGATGGAGGAGAACGACGGCTACATCAAGAAGACGGGACCCGGCGGTCCTGGAGAAGACTGCAAGATGGTGATGAAGCCCTACGGGGTGTGGCCCGTCATCTCTCCGTTCAACTTCCCATTCATGCTTCCAAATGGCATGGCCAGTGGAGCCCTGATAACAGGCAACACCGTCATCCTGAAGCCGACCAGCGCGGCTCCGCTCACCGGGCTGATGCTGTACAACGTGTACCGGGACGCGGGTGTCCCCGCGGGCGCCATCAACTTCGTCACAGGCCCCGGGCGGAATTTTGAGAAGCAGTTCACGCGGGACCACCGGGTCGCAGGAGTCGCGTTCACGGGTTCTCTTGACGTGGGCACGAGGCTGTACTACGACTTCGAGAGGAGCCAGCCATGTGTGAAACCGGTGGTCATGGAGCTCGGCAGCAAGAACCCCGCTATAGTGACCGCCAAGGCCGACATCGATAAGGCGGTCGAAGGCGTGGTCAGGTCTGCCTACGGATACTGCGGACAGAAGTGCAGCGCGGCTTCTAGGGTTTACGTCCAGCGCTCGGTCCGCAAGAACTTCCTCGCAGCGCTGAAGGAGCGCATAGAGAAGATCGACGTGACCGACCCGAGGACCAAGACCGCGTTCATGGGACCTGTAATCAACGAGGGAGCCGTGGCCACATTCGAGGATGCTGTCAAGAGCGCCGAGAAGAAAGGTAAGATCCTCACCGGCGGAAAGAGGATTACCAAGGGGCTCTTCAAGAAGGGCTACTACGTGCAGCCAACGGTGGCAGTCGACCTTCCGAGCAAGCACAGACTCTTCAAGGATGAGCTCTTCGTCCCGTTCCTCGTGGTGGGGGACTTCAAGACGCTCGACGAGGCACTCGACAAGGCCAACGATACAAAATACGGCCTGACCGCAGGAATATTCAGTGAGGACCCGGACGAGATCAGGACCTTCATGAACCGGATCGAGTTCGGTGTCGTCTATGCCAACAGGAGGGGAGGAGGCACCACGGGCGCGTGGCCCGGAGCGCAGACCTTCGTCGGCTGGAAAGCGAGCGGCGCGACAGGGAAGGGAATAGGGGGCCCCAACTACCTGCTCTCCTATCTTAGAGAGCAATCGCAGACAGTGGTCACGGAGTAGCGCGCGAAGGTGGCCCTCGCGGCCGCGCGTGATGCAGGAAAACATCCGGTCACTACGTTTGCGGAGCGTGAATGCGTCTGACGCTAGCTGGGAAGAACCTCGCTCTGTCGTTCCCTGACACCATACTCGAAGAGCACGACTCTCTCAGAGAGAAGACGGCGAAGATAGGGCAGATAGCGAGGACCTGTTCGATCTTCGGGGTCGATACGATCGAGATCTTTCGAGATCCGCGCGGGAAGGGAGAATCGGACCTCATACGTCATATCCTCGAATACCTCGAGACGCCGCAGTATCTGAGGAAGCGCCTCTTCCCCCTCGATGAATCACTCAGGTTCGCCGGTCTGCTGCCACCGCTCCGGATACCGTCGCATAAGCCAAGGGTGCCCTTGGACATGATAGGAAAGGGAGACGTTCGCGAGGGCGTTGTCCTACCCGATGGAAGGGGCGCGGACGTCGGCCTCGACTCGCCCGCGACGCTGAAACAGAAGCTCGAAGAGGGCAGGCGTGTGACGATAAAGATAATCTCGACGTATCCATTAGTCGGCGTCCCAGTGCAGCGCTCCGAGTCTTCCGAGTACTGGGGCTACACGGTGGAGGTGCGCTCCACAGAAGATGTCTTGGCCGACAAGAGGTTCGGCATGAAGGTCGGCACGTCCAGACTCGGCGTCCCTCTCCGCGAATGTCTTCCCAAGCTCAGGGCAGGATTCAGCGCCTCAGCAGGAATAATGCTGATCTTCGGCTCGCCGTCGAGAGGGCTCTTCGACATCATCAGGAATCTCCAAGAGAAGGTGGGGTTCGTGGTCAACCTCTTCCCCGAGCAGAACGTCGTCACGGTGAGGTCGGAGGAGGCGATGGTCTCCGCGCTCTACCTGTTCGAGATTCTGGGCGCGCTGGAAAATACGAAAGTTTAAAGGCTGAAGGAAAATCGGGGGTCACTCCACAGTGCTTTAGCTTGGGCCACAGGAAGCATTCTGCACCTAGAAGAGGTAGCCTTGCATACCGACCTAGGGGTCGCGCTGGCAGTTTCGTCCCGACGGTCCACACCTGGCCCAAGATTTCTGCTAATGCCCCCATGCTCCTAGGTTTTCCCGCGGTCAAGGTCGCGACGATGCACAGCATCTCCCTGGACGACCGCGAGAAGACCCCAAACTTCGGTAAACCGCTCTTCAACCCGACGAGTGTCCTCGCGGTCCCTGAGACGACAATCGTCGGTGTCAGGCTCTACAGCCGAGAGAACGGCGCGGACAAGGCCGCAGGTGAGGTGTACGCCAAGACACTCCCCAAGGGAGTCGAGATGAAAGCCTCGATGGAGCCAGACAAGTTCGCGGAGGCATGGAAGGACAAGCTCTCAAGCGTGGTCAGGGTATCCGCGCTCGTATCGATAACGCCAAGCGACGCCGGCATCTCACAGAAGAAACCCATAGTCTTCGAGGTCGGAGTGGGAGGGGGCGACACCGCAGCGCAGCTGGACTATGTGATCAAGCTGCTCGGGAAGGGCGTGAAGTTCTCGGAGATATTCAAGACGGGCTCCTATGTCGACGTCATAGGGATCACCAAGGGCAAAGGGTTCGAAGGGCCCGTTACCAGGTTCGGAGTCAAGCGCAAGCAGCACAAGTCCAGGAAGAGCGTCAGGGCAGTCGGCGTAATAGGTCCCTGGCATCCTGCAGCGGTCATGTACACGGTCGCGAGGGCAGGACAGATGGGCTTCCATCAGCGCACCGAGACGGGGAAGAGGATACTCGCGATCTCGAACCCGAAGGATGCGCCGATAACTCCGAACGGTGGCTTCGAGCACTTCGGGGAGGTGCGCACCGATTACGCTCTGCTGAGGGGGACCGTCCCAGGGACCAACAGGAGGGTCGTCGTGGTCAGACACCCGGTGAGGCCGGTCAAGGGCAAGACGACGCCCGTGCAGATGCTCGAGCTGAGCACACGGATAGGCAGATAATGCCATGGCCAAGATACTTAACCTGAAGGGCGAGGCGACCGGGGAGGCCGAGCTTCCGGAGGTCTTCCTGCGTCCATTGCGCCCCGATATCATCCACAGAGCCTTCTGGATACTGAGGTCGCACGGCCTGCAGTCGTACGGACGTGACCCGATGGCTGGGGAAAGGACCAGCGCCGAAAGCGGATGGCCGCCGACCGGCAGAGGGATATCGAGGGTTCCCAGAGTGAAGGGCGAGCGGAGCCGCAGGTCTGGGCAGGCTGCAGGGGTTGCCAGCGTCGTCGGGGGGAGGCTGGCGCATCCTCCGAGGTCGGAGAAGGTGATCTGCAACAAGATCAACAAGAAGGAGAGAAGGCTCGCGCTCGAGACGGCGGTCGCATTCACGGGTGACGCCAACGCTGTCGCGTGGAGGGGCCACAGAGCAGGGAATGTGGAATTCCCGGTGATCATCACGGACGAGATAGAAACGATATCGAAGACGAAGGAGCTTGCCTCCGCGTTAGAGGCGATGGGCCTGGCCGATGAGCTGGGGCGTCTTGAGAAGGGGGTCAAGCGCCGCTCGGGAAAGCCGAGAATGAGAGGAAGAGCCTACAAGGAGCCGATCGGTCCCCTGATTGTGGTCACCAACGACCGGGGGGTTGGTCGCGCTGCCGAGAGCATTCCTGGAGTGAAGGTCGTCTCGGTGGAGGACGTGAGCGTGCTGGACCTCGCTCCGGCTGGGGTGGCGGGGCGTCTCACTCTCTGGTCGGAAGCTTCTTTGGACGCGCTCAAGGCAAAGGAAAAGGAGGTAGAGATGAAGGTTGAGGCTTGAAGACGCGCAGAAGGTCGTAATCCGGCCCTACATCACAGAAAGGACGTTCGAACAGATCGAGCGTGAGAACAAGCTCTGCTTCATAGTCGACGACTCTGCCTCCAAGACGCAGATCGCGAATGCCGTCGAGGTGCTCTACGAGGTCGAGGTGAGGAGGGTCAACACGACGAGAACTCTCATCGGGAAGAAGGCTTTTGTACGGTTGACCGAAGAGAGTTCTGCAGCAGAGCTAGCGACCAAACTAGGTCTGGTGTAAGAATTGGGAAAGCGTATTCTACAGAGACGCAGGGGAAAGGGCGGCAGCCAGTTCCGTGTATCGGGCAGAGGGAAGATTGCCCCCGTCCGGTATCCTAACCTGAGGACCGAGGGTGAAGAGAAGCTCACGGTAAAGGCGATTCTGGATGAAAGAGGACGCACAGCACCTCTCGCCCAGCTCGAACATTCGGCCGGCGAAATCTCGTACATCCCGGCAGTTAGCGGGCTATCGGTGGGGAGCCAGATCGGCCTCGGCCCCACTGCGAAGCCATCCACAGGGAACATCCTGCCGCTCGGCAAGATCCCTGAGGGCACCAGGATATCCAACATAGAGCTCAGAGTCGGTGACGGAGGAAAACTGGTAAGGGCATCGGGGGGCTCGGCGATACTCTTCTCGAAGGGAAACGGCAGGGCGATACTCAGGCTCCCGTCGGGCAAGAGCATACTGGTCGATGACAAGTGCAGGGCCTCGATAGGCGAAATAGCAGGCGGAGGAAGGCTCGAGAAGCCGTTCCTGCGCGCTGGTCCCAGGCACCACGCGATGCAGGCCTCGGGCAAGATGTACCCAAGGATGAGGGGCATCGCGATGGCCGTAGTCTATCACCCGTTCGGCGGCGGCAGACACCAGCACCCAGGCAAGTCCACCAGCACGTCCAGGAATGCCCCACCCGGAAGGAAGGTAGGGCTTATAGCGCCGAGAAAGACGGGCAGGAAGAGGTTGGCAAGGGTGAGCACGGAGGTCAAATAGATGCCGAAAGAGTTCAGGTATCGCGGTTACACCGTAGAGCAGCTAAACTCGATGTCCACGGAGGCTATCCTCCAGCTCCTCCCCTCGAGGGCCAGACGTTCCCTAAACAGGGGTATATCAGAGGACAAGAGAAAGCTGCTGGAAGATATCCGCGCCCAGAGGGAAGGCAAGCTCGAGACTCCGATCAAGACGCATGCGAGAGACATGGTGATTCTCCCGGTGATGGTCGGTGCCAACGTGAGCATCTACAGCGGCAAGGAGTTCGTCGCGCTTGAGGTGAAGCCCGAGATGATAGGCCACTATCTCGGCGAATACGTGATAACCAACAAGAAGGTCGTCCATGGCACCCCGGGAATCGGAGCCAGCCGGTCAAGCCTCTACGTGCCGCTAAAGTGAGGGCGGGCGCGCCTCGTGTGGAACTATATCGGTATCGATATAGTTATATAGGCAACACTTTGTTCCAATCGCAGGTGTCTACGGTTGTCCAGCAACGCGAGTAGCCTTCTGTCGGGAGTCGACCTCAGCAACCTAGTGACGATAATCACCTATGGGTTCTTCTTCGTGTTCATACTCTACGGCCAGAGAATACAGTTCTACGTCGCCGAGCAGAGCGTCACGCGATCCTTGAAGAAGCTCAGCCTCATGAAGGATACTGCTGCCAAGCAGACAGTCGACTATTTCACGACGGCGGGGAAGGCCGCGCAGGGTGTGGGAGAGCGCCTCGGACAACTCTTCGAGTACGTGACGATTCCGCCGGTCAGCCTAGACCCGAACGGCCTCGTCAGTAAGCTCGAGCATGTCACGAAGACTGGTGAAGACAGGGTAAGGGCGGAGGTGCAGACCTTGATTGGGACAGACGACCCGGTGAAGGTATCGGTCGGCGCTAACCTCGTAGAGATATCGAGCGCGCTGAACATCATCCACAAGGTCGTCAGACACTATTACCTCTCGGCCAAGAAGACGAGTTCCTACATTACGATATTCCAGCTTCAGATGGTCCTCCCGCAGATAATGGAACAGGCGAACGCCCTCGCAAAGGCGACGGAGACGTTCAAGCTTGCCCAGCCTATAGGCGACGGCGTGGGTCCGATGCTCGCTTCGAGGCTCATCAACGGCGCACCCGTACAGAAGATTGCGAGGGACACCGTTGTCGCCAAGACGGAGTACAACGGCAGG
>JASHPA010000002.1 GCA_030038365.1 Nitrososphaerales archaeon | reverse complement strand
GTGCCTTGGCGGGCAGCCCCTGGTCGTCGGTCAGCTCCACGACGATGCTTCCCTGGTTGCTCGGCTGGCCGCTGGGACTCGCCAGGAGCGTGGAGGGAGTGGCGAAGAGCTGGATGTGACTAGGGAACCCGCTGGGGGTCGCCGTAGTCAGGGAAGCCGAAGTCGATGCCAGACCCGGAGAAGAGGCGGTTATCGTCGTCTGGCCGGGCGTGGTCGTCGTCGTGAAGTTCACTATCACAAAGCTCTGGCCTGCGGCTATCACGACCGAGCCGGGGAGCGTCCCCACATTGCTCTGAGATACGGACAGGTATACCGTCGTGTTCGTCGCCGCCAGAGAGGGAGCGCTCGCTGCGGTGACCAGAGATACCGTCACGGCCGCATATGAGAGCCCGCTCGCAGGGAGCTTCGAGGGGTTGACAGAGACGTCCAGCGAGGCAGGGGTAAGGGTCGTACCGGTCGCTGCATGCACGAAGGCAAACGTAGGAGCGACAAGCAGTGATAACACCAGCATTAAGATTGCGACGCGGCCTTTGTTCAAGTTCTGACACTCCGGTGGCCGTGAATTACTATTTCAACTCTCAGGATTTCTACTCCATATCCGCGACAGATATGGCCTCTTCTGGAGGTCCCGCAGGTCAACTCCTAATCACTACCTTCCCGCGAGCTCCTTCTTGATCTGTTCAAACTGGCGATGGAACTCCCTTGCAACCCGGTCCCTGTCCTGTTCCTGCATCATCGACGTGGCGGCATAGGACGCTATCTCCAGTATCTCGTGGTCGATCCTGAGGTGCTCGACGAGGGTCGTCTTCTCCGAGAACTCCCTGTCGCAGATGCGACACGAGTATCCCTCTTTCAAGCCCATAATATCATCGGTCAGGCCCATTGATATATCCGTTTGTGGCTGATACGAAAACCCAGGAGCTGGCGATTCTTGATTCAAGCACCGGACGGCCATGGCACCCTGGCGCGGGGTAGAAAATCTTGCGGCCGGATCTGGAAGAAACGCCGTCCATACGAAGCACTCTAGTCGCCCGGAGTATGCCAGGAGGCACGCAGTCCCCGCCCCGCATCTTCACACGGGCTGCTCAGATGGTGTAGGGCAGTATCTCGAGACCTTTGGGTCCGAAGACGACCATGTGGTACTTGCGGCTGTGCTCGGTGCCCCTCATCTTTCTGACCATGAACCTTGTCCTGAGCTCCATGCTCTCGGCGAGGTAGTTCTCCACGAGGAAGACGCCGTCCGCCACGAACTCCTCGAGGCTGCTGCTGAAGTCGTTCTGGCCCTGGAAGCGGCTCACGCTCATGAGCGTCGTCACTCCCTCGCGTTTGAGCGTCTTGTAGATCAGGTGCATGAGGAAGCTGTAGTCGAACTTCTCGCCCGCGCCGCTGAGGAACGCCGTGAGTGAGTCGACGACCAGCCGCTTCGCCTTGATCTCGTCGAGAGCGGCGAGGATCGTGTCGATGTTCGAACCCATCCCTCTGCCTTCGAGACCTTCTAGGTCTATCAGCTTGAGCTTCTTCTCTTTCTCGAGGGCCGTGAGGTCCATGCCGAACTTCAGCATGTTCTTCCTGAGGCTGGCAGCGTCTTCCTCGAACGTCGCGAAGAGGACTGGTTCTCCAAGGACCTTGGCGCCCTGATAGGCGAACTGCGTCGAGAAGATGGTCTTGCCCGTGCCTATGCCTCCCACCAGCAGCACAAAGTCTGAAGTCTGGAGCCCTCCCTGAATCAGGTCGTCCAGCCCTGGCACGCCGGTCGGAACCCTTTTGTTCGCTGACATTTGACGGACGGCTTCGTTTCCGCAATCGTACTATATCCTTTTTGCCGTTTTCCAGAATCAAAGCGCGGAAACACTTCTCAAATGGTAGGAAAGACAATACGTGCTGCGTGAAATAGCGCGCCGTCCTGATTTCCAATACATATTGTTTTATTACGTCAAACCAGAAACGTGAGTACAATGGGCGCCCTAGAAAAGCTCGAGAGGAGAAATCAGGACTATCTGCTGCTTGAGACGATCAAGCGGGTGGGGGTCCAGAACTACTCCCTGCTCTCGCGGCTCACGGGCATCAACCCGGAGACGATCAGGTACAAAGTCAACAAGCACCTCACGAGGCTGGGGCTGAACACGACTGTCAACATCAACTATGGCGAGCTGGGGCTCACGCTCTCTTTCCTGATAGTCAAGCCGGGCGCCAACAGCGGCAGGGGATGGCTCGACGGCACGAGCTACCTCATCTACACGAGCAAACTGCTCGGGACTTCGAAGTACTTCTGCCTCGCGGCGGTCCCGGTGAGGTTCAGGAAGAAGTACCTCGACATACTTCAGGACATGAAGGAGAGGGGCGAGCTGGAGGATTTCGAGATGACCGACCTGTACTGGGTGCGGTATCCGCCCTTCCGCGCCGACCTCTACGATTTCGAGAGGAAGACCTGGCACATGGACTGGAACAGGTTCTCGCTCTTCTCCAAGGAGAGCGGTCCCTCGTACATCTCCGTCAACCGTGACTCCGTCGTCGACTACGTCGACCTCAAGATCCTAAAGTCGATGCTCGAGGACCCCACCCTCCCCCTCGCGAAGACGGCAAAGGGAATGAACGCCAACCCGAGGACCGTAAGGTACCACAACTCGGAGCACATATCGAACGGAAAGTTCATCCTCAGCAACAACATCCGCTGGGTCAAACCGCTGCAGGAGGGCAGCCCTGGCAAGATGATGCAGGTGGCCCTGCTCTTCAGGAACCTCGGCGAACAGGACATCGAGAAGGTTAGGAAATTCTGCAACAACCTCCCCTTCACCTGGTTCGAAGCCGGCACAGCGGAGAGGACGTACCTGTCGCTGGCGGACGTCCCCCTCGAGACGTTCCAGGAGACCCTCCAGAGGATAGAGTCGTACCTGGGAGGCATAGGGCAGCACTACGAGCTGATGCTACTGGACTCGGGCTCCTCCAGGTCGCTGGGAATCCCCGATGAGATGTTCGACGCCGAGCGCGGATGGAGGCTCTTCAACGTCCCGATCCGGGCCTCGGAAGACCCCGGCGGAGAGAAAGCATGATAGGGAGGGCGGTCTACGACGAGCTGGTCTATGGAGGGCACCTGCTGGCCCTCGGGACCGCGAGCATAGCCTCGACTGCCGCGCTGGTCATGGGCAGGGAGCCGACGGTCGAGCTCGCGCTCATGGCGTACCTCTTCACGTACGGCGCCTACACCATAAACAGGGTGATCGAGGCGGACCAGGACAGGGTCTCCCATCCCGAGAGGACGGCGTACCTGGACCGTAGGAGGAGGATCCTCCCGGCGATAGCCGCCTGCTGCTTCGGCCTCGGCTACATCCTCGCATACGAGAGGAACCTCTACTTCCTGGGGGCGCTCGTGCTCCCGCTCGTGCTCGCCGTCCTTTACAGCGTCGGTTCGGACAAGATGAAGAGGATCACCGGCACGAGGAGGCTCAAGGAGGGACTCCTCGTCAAGAACGTGGTGATATCGTTCGGGTGGTCGCTCATCCCCTTCCTCGTGGGGCTCTACTACCTTGCCGCGCCGGTCTCGCTCTTCGCGCTGGCTCCCTTCATCTTCATGCGCCTGATGGAGAACACCATCTTCTTCGACGAGAGGGATGTGAAGGGGGACGCACAGTACGGCACGAAGACGATACCCTCCACCTTTGGGGAGAAGACGGCCGGGAGAGTGATGCTTGGCTTCGACGTCCTGTCGGCGGTGTACATCGGGGCGGCGGCCGCTCTCTCGCTGCTGCCGTCATTCGCGCTGCTCCTTCTCGTCTTCCCGGTCTACTCGGTCGTCTACAGGCACCTGGCGAACGGCAGCAATGCCAACCTGATGCGTGACCTCGTGGCGGACGGCGAATACATCCTCTGGATGCCGGTGATCCTCCTTGGCAAAATATGAGTACAACCCCGACAGACTCAAGCACGTCCAGGACCTGACGTCTCTCATCGGAGACTACACAGCGACGGTCGACTCCGCCCTGAGGCAGCTCATGGCCTCCGACACCCAGATAGGCGAGGCGGCGGCCAACGCGGTCGCCCGCGGCGGGAAGAGGATCAGGCCTGCAGTGGCCCTGCTGGCCTGCGAGGCGGTCTCGGACGACAGGAGCGCTGCGATACCGGTCGCGGTCGCGTTCGAGCTCGCGCACGCTGCGTCCCTGGTACAGGATGA
>JASHPA010000037.1 GCA_030038365.1 Nitrososphaerales archaeon | reverse complement strand
GCTGAAGCCTGTTATCGTGCAGGTCCCCGGAATGTCGGTGGTGTCCTGCCAGCATTGCTGGGATCCGGTGGTGGGTATCACCGAGTTCCCGGAGAAGGTTCCTGTCGTATCCAGCCCGGAGGGCGTCATGTCGAAGAACGTGATGCCTCCTGACTCTGTCTCCGTGCCTGCGAACAGGTCCTCGTGAGCCGACGTGTTCTGGATAAATTGGCCGGACACCAGCGTGGTGTCGGGGCTGGTTCCCAGCGTCCCGTTGAGCGTACCTGCGACCTGCACGCCGCTCCAGTCTATCGCGGCGGCGGTATAGTTGAACGACAAGAGCACGGAGGAGGCATTATCAGTCGAGGCCCACACTATCGCTCCACCGAAAGGATTGAGGAAGGCAGATTCCATCTCCATCCCCACGTCGAGGGACCATGTGTGCGTCACGGTGACGCTGAAATTACCCTCGCCCAGGTAGAAGACAGGCACGTCGCTGGTGCAGGACGCGGGGAGGGGCAGGCTCACCCCGTTCCAGCATGACAGAGGAAACGCCTCCCCTGGTATCGCGCCGGCAATAGCGATCGGTCCCGCCAGACTGAAGCTGCTCCCATTCGCCAAGGTACCGGAAAGAGACAGGTTGCCCGACCCTATAGTCGTCACCCCGGTCGTAAAGGTGGACAGGTTCTCGGTGAAAGACGCAGTAGAGGGGTCGACTGGCCAACCGAGTATCGTAGCGAAGCACGCGGAGCATGAGAGCCCGGCTCCCGACTGCGAATAGGACTGCTGCCCCGAATTGACTATCTCTCCAGTGATACTCAAGTTAAGCGGGGTCGCAGTCGGGGTAGCCTGGGCCGCGGGCAGCGCGAGGAGCATGACCAGCACAGACAGTGTGCTGCCGAAGATGAACGCCTGTGCTCTGGAACGCAAGTTTTTCTCAATTCCCGGCTGCGCGTCAGGGCGCGAAACCAGACGGCGAATACATACCGGCGGTATATATCGGTCGAGAATTTTCCCTTCAGGCGTCTAGATACAAAATTCATACCCTCCTGCGTTGCCTTAGAGGGTCCCCCGTTCAACCCTCGCCACGGATGGCCTATCTCAGAAGCAGGAGAGGGGCGAGCACGAGGCTTGCGAGAACCGCACCAACGATGAGCGACCCCGTCACCGGGGAACGTTTTAGCTGCAGATAGATAGCCCACAGCCACCAAAGCGTTCCACGATGTGACGCTACGTCCTCTTCCTCCGGGAAGAGCCGCCGGATCTCTCCGGCGCTGAGGTCGTCCACGGTCCTGCGCTTCCTGTAAAGCCCGAAGAGGAAGACGAAGATCACGCTGAGGTTTGTGGGGTTGAGCCAAGGTCCCAGGCTGTAGAGCCACATCAGCAAGAGCCCGAGTAGGAAATACTCGAATGAAACAGTGGCGGTCAGAGGAGCAGAGCCTGCCTGACCAGGCAGGAAGCTCTCGAGAGCGATGCCCACCATCGCAAAGGCCGACGCACCGGAGATACACTTCCAGAAAGCGTCAGGGTCCCACAGGGACAGCGAATAGACCCAGAAGAACCTGGACCCGCTCGTTACCCTGAGCTTCCTGTCGATGTCCTTGTCGGCCGCGAGACGCAACGCGACCTCTCTCTCGGCAATCATTACTTCTCGCCCGAAACCAGGTAGCGCATCAGCTCAAGCAGTTCGTCCTCAGACAGATACGAGAAGCGGGTCCGAAGCGTGTTCATCGGGATTTCAGCCAGTGTCGACCAGCCGCCCATCTCTGTGACGTCCCGCTGCACCTTCTCCCTCAGAGACGGAGGGAGCCCGACGTTCACGTCCCAGCAGAGCACGTAGAAAACCGTCCCGCCCGGGAGAGCATGCCTCTCCACCGTACCAGCGCTTATCAGCCCCTTCAGATTGTAGATTACGGCCGCCGGGGTGGCGCCGACCGCCTCGGCAATCTGGGAGGGGGTCATCGCCCTCTTCTGCCTGAGCTGGGTGAGAATCTTCCCCTGCGAGTCGCTGAACGATTTCACTTCGGCGTTGCCGTGAAGGATGTGGAACGTCCTGCCTTCGAAATAGCCCGTGTATCCCTTTCGGAGTAAGTGCCTGAGCTTCAGCCCCCCTCCTAGCTCCAGGTCATTCGAGCTCATGCGAGGTTCCTTGGAAGGTGACGTATTTAAATTCTAAACGTCACATCAAGTGTGAACCGGTAGCCGGGCACGCCTAGGCCGGAGATGCCGGGATTTGTCACAGCGCAGAGCCGCTCGAAGGCGTGGGAATTCCTCCGCCGATGATTATGCTGTCCGCCGACAGAGCGGCATTCTGCACGGCACCTTCGAGTCCCCACGTAGCACCATAGTTGTAGGCCGTTATTGTGGGGTCGGACCAAGCCCCGTTCATCTGGACTTGCATCGCGACGGGGAAACTGACGGCAGGAATACTGATCGGCAGCGCCAGGAGCGTTTCTTCTGAAAGCGCGTACACGGGGTAGGTGGTCGAGGAAGACGCGGAGCCGAGGTTGTAGCTACCGATGACCTGACCATCCATGGTCGCCTCCCAGGTTGTGCCGCTCTCCAGAGTGACCGCAAACTGATGCACACCTGAGGAAGGAACAGCCGAGAGCGTGGCAGAATACAGCATCGTCCTGGAATTGAGGTTCCAGACCTGTGTGAACGCCACCGGTACATCGCCGTTGCAGATGTAGTACCCTGCCTGCATCCAGAGGTTGCTCGACGACGCGTCTGCTATCCAGAACGCGACGCACCCGACCGGAACGTCGAAGGCTTCGACCTGGATCGAGCTTCTCGCGCCCGTGTTGGGTTCTGACGAAGACCCTTCGGACATCGCCCCAAGATAGAAGGTGCTGCCGCCCGAGACGCCAGTCCCTGCGGACTGCGGGTCGGCCGTCGAGCTGGTCGTGGTGGACGTACTCGAGCTGGAAGTGGTGGACGTCGTGGTCGAGGTCGTCGTCGAAGTCTTCGTGGAAGTCGTGCTCGTGGTCGAGGTCACTGTTGTGGAGGAGGTGGTCGCAGATGTTGTCGTCTGGGTTGATGTGGTCGTCGAGGTGGTCGTAGCCGCTGACGACGCAACAGTGGAGGGCTGGACTGCGTCACCTATGGCAACAAAATCGAATGGTATCGCCGTCCCAAAGCGCTCCGGGTCACTCGTAAGGGCGGCCGGCGCGACCTTGTACTGGACATACCCGTCCTGCCCGGCCGTTGTGTCTCCGATGAGCGTGAATCCGGAGCCGGCGCTTTGCGTCTGCCCTCCCGTATCGGTAGCGAGATCGAAGACGAAATCGTCCGCGTGTGTCGTGCTCAGCCCATCGACACAGGGATAGGAGAGGTCCGACGTCTGAGGGCAAGAACTATCGGTGGTGGTGTAGGAGGGGGACGCAGGGTCGAATGGGCTGGCGGTGTTTCCTCCACTGATGCCGAACGCGATACAGCTGATCCAGCTGGCAGACGCGGACGAGCATGCTATTTTGTCGGAAGAAAGAGCAGCCGTCGCGATGGCATAGTACTCCACCAGCTCGAGGTTGCCGCAAGCACTAACCGACCCCCTCGTATGGAAGGCAAGCCCCTGCGTATCAGTGGGGAGATTGGGCGAGGGGCAGTTCCCGTAGGCCGCGGCGACGATGATTATGTCGTTGGCATTGGCAGTCGAGAGAGTGACAGTGACTGATGTGCATTGCCCACAACTTCCGGTAGCCGTCCCGTCGAGAGATGGACTGGCGGGCGCGGCCGAGGCCGACCCAAGGTTCAGTACCCCCGCCAAGGAGAGTAGCAAGACTACAGAGACACTAATTGCAAGAAGCTTCTGAGGACTGCGCACGCTGGAAGCTGACGTTGAAACCGTATTTAAAATTTAAACTGCATTAAACTTCTAGAACAATCTCCTATAGCGCGATAGAGAGAAGTGAGACCAAAAGCAGAACGATTGTGACCCTGCAAGCCTTTCGCCTAAGAAAACGCGTTGCAACTTGGGCGGAACAAGACCCAGGACCTCCTGCTCTGCATTGGAGACAAGAAACATCGCGCCCCAGCCTCTTCTATCGGCCGAAATGGCTGTCGGCTGTTCGGACTACTAACCATCCCTTTCAATAGGGTGCGGCGAGAAGGTCCAGGTCACCTCGCCGTTCATCTCGATGTAGAAGATTCCCGGCTTGCCATACTTCCCCTTCGAGTAGTCGATCATGTCATCCATGAGCTTGGGGTCGGCCTGGACCACCAGTCCCGTCCCGGGACCGGATGCGAACTCCTCGGCACTGTAGATGGAACCCTGTTTCAGATAGGCAGGGTAGTCGAAGTCTTTCACCGCGAACCCGTATTCCGTTGCTTCCTCCGACAGAGGGTAGAAGTAGACCTTCAGGACCCTCGCAACTTCTCTGCCTCTTTCCAGGAAGACGACTCCGGAGCCTTCCGCTGTGAAGTCGAGTCCGTCTGTAGACAAGCTGAGATTAATCCTCCGTCAGGCATTTTGGATTTCCAGTCTGGCTCTGCCGGGCCCGAGCCACCGTGGAAAGTCGGCGGATGCAAGCCACGTCGGATGTCGTGGACAAGACCTGGGAGCCCGCTGGGAATCCAAAGTGGGGGGTGATGCCGCGATTTTCAATATATCCCTTGTGGACTTGGATTCTGTTTTCGAGTCATGAGCGGTGAGTCGCTTCGACTAGGCGCCTCTACGACCACGGCAGAGAGGCCCCATGCGTGCGACGGGCGCGTTAACCCGCTCCAGATTCAGAACCTAGTTCAGGCATATATACAAACCAGATACATTCCTCCACATGTGCGCTCTTCTGGCTGCCCGGAGTAAATGCAGGCTAGCCCTCCTATCCGTCGTCCCCGCTCTGCTCCTGATGGTACCGCTGACGGCATCCGCGAGCCCCTCTTCACAGGCCCTGAACCTGCAGGTGCAGGGGATCATAGGGAACGCGGGCAGTGCGCAGTATACGATAGCGGGAGGAAGCCTCGTCCAGGGCGTCGCGTTCTCGAATGTCCTGTCCTCAGGCTCCGTGTTCATCTATAG
>JASHPA010000036.1 GCA_030038365.1 Nitrososphaerales archaeon | reverse complement strand
ACCCAATTCAGTATCTTTTGGGCCTTGGGCATCCTGGCCTACACGCTGGGATTGCGGCACGGCGTCGACGCAGACCACATCTGCGCCATCGACAACACCACGCGGAAGCTAATCCAGCAAGACAAGCGCCCGACCACGGTGGGGACCTGGTTCTCCTTGGGCCATTCAACCATAGTCGTGGCGATGCTCGCGGTATTAGTCATAGCCGCGCGCTTTATCGTCAGCAACCTCCCCGCGTTTGAGGCCGACGGAGCCATACTGGGGACCGTCATCTCGGGAGGATTCCTCTACGTAATCGCGCTGATCAACTTCCTCATCTTCTGGGAGATTTATCAGATCTATCGGTCCCTTAGGTCGGGGCAGCTTGACGAGAAGAAGCTGGACCAGGCGCTCTTGAAACGCGGGTTCATGAACCGCTACTTCGGCTTCCTGTTCAATTTCGTCAACGAGCCGTGGCAAATCTACCCGATTGGGGTCCTGTTCGGACTGGGATTCGATACCGCGTCCGAGGTCGCTCTAATCGCAATCACGATCACCACGGCGACAGCGGCCACGAGCTTCCCACTTTGGATGGTGATGGTGCTCCCCTTCATGTTCACTTGCGGAATGGTCCTGACAGACACGACCGATGGCTTCGGGATGCGCTTCGCCTACGGCTGGGCATTCATGAAACCCATCCGCAAGGTCTACTACAATCTCACGATGACAGTCATCTCAGTCCTCGTTGCCGTGGTCATAGGGACCATCGAGCTTCTAGGTGTGCTGGCCTCGGAGCTGAGTCTGAACGGGGGACCCTTCGGATTCTGGACGAGCATGAACTGGTTGAACAACTCTAACGGGCCATACGGCATCGAGATTTGGGGCTGGTGCGGAATCGCCATTATCGTCCTCTTCGCGGGTTCTTGGATGACTTCTATAGCGGTCTACCGCTGGAAGCACATCGATATGGTCGGTTTCGGGAGGTCCACATCTCACGCGGACTCCGCATAGAAGCAACCGAGAGGTCGACTGCTGGCGATTCGACCACCTTGTTCTAGGTCGAACTAAGGGCTGACGCAGTTTCGCCAACATTCTCAGCATTGAGAATCGTGTTCTCCCCTTAATAACGCTCCAGACACGTATTGCGATATGTCTAAAGATTCATCGAAAGTCGAAAAAATGAAACTTTCCCGACGAACTTTCCTAGGTACCGCGGCTCTCGGAGCTGCCGCGATCGGAGGAACCGTCGTCGCGGCATCTGCTCTGGCACCCAAGGCATTGGCGACATCACAGCCTGGCATTTCTACTTCGGCAGGAAAAAGTCTGATTGTACCAACAAACTCCGGGAACGCCAGCAAGGCGCAGCCCGTGCCCGTTCCTTCCAGCTGGACTGAGAGTGCAGAGGTCGTGGTAGTCGGCTACGGAGGCGCGGGCGCTGTTACGGCTTTGACCGCTTACAATGCGGGTTCCGATGTCATGATACTCGAGAAGACGCCCAGCCAAGCTTCTGTCGGGATCACCAGCCCGACAATTTCGGGCGGCGGCGGTAACACCCACATCGACGGCGGGCTAGTCGTCTGGCCCACCGACCCAGTGTTGGGGGCGCAGCATCTCTACTACCTCTCCTTCGGAGCGACACCGATGGCGGTCTGCCAAGCCTGGGGAACGATGGCGAATCAGAACAAAGCCTGGCTCGACAGCATGGGAATCAAGTGCACTCTCGTGCCCAACAGCGGAGAATTCCCGTTCCTTCCGGGTGGTTCGTCGATCAGCAACTATAACATCGTGGGAGGGGGTGCGGTGCTCTTCAAGACGCTCGACGTTGCCGTCCAGGCTGCCAACATCCCGGTCCTCTTCAACACACAAGCGACGGACCTCATTCAGAATCCAACGACGGGCGAGATTTTGGGCGTCCAGGCGCTCCAGAACCAGAGCGAGGTCATCACCGTCCAAGCCACGAAAGCGGTCGTTCTCTGCACCGGTGGATTCGAATACAACGACGAGATGAAGGTGAGATATCTCAAGACGTATCCCGCCCACTTCTACGGGTGGCAATACAACACGGGAGACGGGATCAAGATGGCGCAAAAGGTCGGCGCTGGCTTGTGGCACATGAACGCGTGTTCGGGTCGCCCCGAGCCCTGGATTCCAACATACAACCAGGCGTGGAGCTACTCCAACCCTACGAACAATTACATCTGGATCGACCGCAATGGAAACCGCTGGATCAACGAGAGCGGTTATCCCTCACACAGCGGCTGGACGCAACTCGCCGACTTCGACATGTACACGGCACACTACACTAGAAATCCTGCGTTCGTGATCTTCGACAGCACTTACTTCAACACGGGAGCCGTCGCTGGGGGAGGGATCACAGAAATCCCCACGCAATTCGGCGGAGTCCTTGGAGGAACCCCATGGAGCAACGCAGCGATGGTGGAAGCCGGCTTCATCATACAGGGCGACACGATATCCGAGCTTGCGGCGAATCTTGCTGCGGGTCCGATCTACGGAGACAACGTTGGATTGCCATCCAACGCGGATATTCCAGGATGGAACTCCAGCGGAAGCGTCGACACGATCTCAGTGCCAAACGGGTATCTGCCCAGCACGATGACGGCGGCCGGTCTCACGAACACGGTAAACACCTACAACGGATACTGTGCGGCCGGCAACGGGGATCCGGACTTCGGAAGGACAGCATCAACGATGGCGCCAGTGCAAACCGCTCCGTTCTATGCACTCCCGTTATTCTTGGGCGGACCGAACACCCAGGGTGGTCCCATCAGGAACGAAATGGGTCAGGTGTGCGATCCGGACAACAACCCTATCCCGAGGCTTTACAGTGCAGGTGAGCTCGGCTCCGTCTACGGGTACCTCTATCCCACTGGCGGTGGCAACAACTGCGAACTCATCGCGTTCGGTCGGATAGCCGGAACGAACGCCAGCGCCGAAGTGCCCTACACATCAACGTCCTGAGGAAAATTGCCGCCGAGCGTGTGACACTTTTTGGAAGGCAGTCAAGGCTCGGCGCACGAGCCAGCGCGTCTGAGTGTCTGGACAGGTAGAGTGAACGCCACGGTCTCGATGGAGGGGTACTCCTCAGTATCCAGCGCCTTTGACGGCAGCTTCGGATTCACAGTCTACCTCGGCGGGGCCGACGGCTACCACGACGTAGGAGAACAGAGGATACCCGACTGTTCTGTAATAGGCGGGATGTCGGGCGGATTCAATGCCGAGATTTCCTCCTTGGACCGGCTGCTCTCCGGGCGTGGGACGGTTTCCTATTTTCTGGGGGGCGTCTATGATCCCGCCCGCGAGACGATACGCGTCCGCCTGCGACCTTCGGGCGTAGAAGCAGCGGGAAAGCAGACCGTGCTGAGAAGTTCTTCTCGCCCAGCCTCACCTCCTGTCACAGTATTTTCCATGAACTGGAACACGGGAAGACGCAGTCCTATGGACGATTCATACGGGGACCTCCCGAAAGAGTCCGTTATGCTTGAGCCGCCTGCACTGCCCGCTTTCCGCGACCACGAGGCGAAGGAGCAGTTGTTGAATTGCGTGCCCCAGACGGACGAACTTGATAGAGGGACGGTCGACCTTGACCTCAGGAATCCCGATCCACAAGTCGTCACGCAAACTCGCGAAGACCGCAGTCTCGCTGGAACCCATATCATCACGTGGACTTTCGCACTGGTTCCACTCTTCTCGATAGAACGGACAGACCCTCCGATGGAGGCAGAGCATTCATTCCTGTCTTCTGATCTGATCTCGCTCCGCGTCTCAATTCCCGGAGTCACCATCGCCGGATCCCAATGGGAGAGCCTCGTTTCATGGCGCGTCGCTGGCGCGAGTCCGAGCGCGGGGAACGGAACCCCGACCGAACGCTCCCGAAGTGCAGTTTTCGCATTCAGACCCGACCCATCAAACCGTCCCCGGAACGGATCTGCCGTGCGGAACCGACCACTCTCATACGATATTGTGGCGACGATTGAAGGAACGACACAGCACTATTTTTTGAAGCAGGATGAGATCGACACACTAAGGCAGGAGTATATCGATCATGGAATGCCTTCTGTGCCAAAGCGTGGTGAATTTGTATCGCATCCGGTCGACGGTGAGTTCAATCTGGGAAACTACGGATTTGTGCTCGACAATGGGATGCGCGAGGCTCTTGGTGCTATCTCCGAAGGCTTCGGGCAATCCACTGGCGCATCGGTCAAAGTGTTAGGTGGCTATCTCTCTCCCCAGCGGAACAAACTCGCAGGGGGACATTCTTGGGACGGGCGCTCGTACGGACGTTCACTCGACCTTGTCCCTCAACCTGCGAATCCGAACACTTTCAGGGCCCTCCGACAAGTATGTCTGCGCGCCGGCTACAAATGCGCATGTGAAGGGGAGCCAAACGTAGTCGTCCCTTGCGAGAGCCCCGCAGTGAAACGACTGCATGTCGTCTGGTCCAGCCACGCGATGCCAGGTTCACGCGCCACGAAAGAGAAATTGTCGGCTCGAATTGAGAGTGTCCGATGATTGTCGTCGAGACTCCGGTTCTTTATCTCATTTGCAATGGTCGCGCTCGTCCTCCTCGCGGGCCCTCTACAGATGGTATCGGCTCAGCCTACAACGATCACGGCTTACAAATCTCAAATTCCCGTTAACGTCTCAAGCCCTTACCAACCCTCGCAGTGGACCGACACACCAAGTTTCACGGAACCTACATCCGGGATGACCTTCGCTGTCAAGCAGAACGGCACCGGCTGGCTCTTTCTGATGATCTGGCAGCAGTCATCGGTGTATTGTTACGATGAATACTGCTTCGGCGGGATTGAACTCGGTCACATGAACAACACTCAGCCCATGGGCAGCCCGACCACGCCCACGATAATGATCCTCGTTAGCACAGCCTTCAAGGGAGGAGTCGACGAATTCATCGCCACAGGGGAGCAGACGCCGGTGTCCGTGGAATCCGAGGGCTACAAGACACAATCCACTTGTGGTCTGACGACATCAGGCTCGACCTATACGGCGGTTTGCTATCGTCCGTTCAAACTCGATGACGCTTCTCCCTACGACTTCCCCACGCTAGGAGTGGGGTCTACGGTCGAAATCGGCTTTGCCGTTGGGGAGTTCTCGGCGCCTGGTGACCATTCTGCCACAGACATGAGCACGTACGCTCTGACGTTCAGCAACCAGACGTACGGGGCTGCCGTGTCGTCGAGTTCCACAGCATCGTCGTCTATGACATCGTCGACCTCCGCGACCAGGAGTAGCCTGACCTCGACGAGCAGCGTTATCGTCTCGTCAAGCTCCACAGGTCCCTCGAGCCTGACCACGACTACCTCCGCAGTTACGACGTCGACCAGCATTACCTCCGTCTCAACGCCAGCGCAGCCTTCGAAGCCTAGCGTCCTCAATTATTCACTGGAATTGGGCGTAATCGTTGTAGGGTTTACGCTCCTCGTGCTGATGGTCCTAGACAGATACGAAAAGGCCACGTGATACAAAAATTGGATATCCTGGGAGTTCCCGTTCTAATCTGGCATTCGCTGATTGTCGAAGAGCCGACGGGGATATCCGTGTTTGTGATATTGGCGCTAGTGGTGCGGCTCGTCACCGACGCACTCGCCAGGGGGAAACCAGCGTCACCGCGCGTCGAAAAGATAAGACAGGCTTCGGACAGCATATCCTATGCCGGATCTCTGGCCGCCGTCTTCTTTCTTGTGCTGGCTGGTATAACGGGTTTCCTCATCCAACCTTACTCGGCGCTCGTCGCACAGCCGATACTCGTAAACATATCTCTCCTCGCGCTGGGGACCCTCTTCTTCTGGTCTGCTTTCTTCGCCCTCAGGTTCCTGCTGGGGCCTGACCTGTGGGCGCACAGAGGCTCATACGTCATGGCCATGTTGACGGCGATATTGGCCCTGGTTTTCGATGCCTTGGCTGCTTCCGTCGGCGCAGAGCTCACTCTCGGACAATCGGCCCTTGAACCTCTATACGCCGCCATGAACTTCAGCTGGCGGACATTCACCATCCAACCGTTGGAGATAGGGATAACAGCGGCGTTGATACTGATAGGGGCCGTCGCCACTTTCCTTCTTTTCAGGGTCGGCAAAAGGACCGATGGCGGTGCGGAAGCGATTGTCCACAAGTAGCGCGACGAGGGCTGCCCGGTTCACAAGAGGGCTGAAGAATTACTGGGAACTGATAAAGCCGAAGATAGTGCTACTGCTCGTTTTCACCGGTGTTGCAGGAATGCTCGTCGCTTATCGCGAGGCGGGCAGGGCTCCTGATGCCATGCAGATCATGGTTGGTCTCACAGCCATATTTCTTGGCTCGGCTGGCGCAGAGGCCCTCACCAACTACCATGACCGTGATATCGACAGCATCATGAAGAGGACCCGGAACAGGCCTATCCCGAGCGGAAGAGTGGGCGCCAGAGACGCTCTGATGTTCGGGCTTGCGACGTCCGCTCTCTCGGTGTTGCTCGCCTACTCGCTAAGCTGGCTGGCGGCTGCCTTCATGCTGTTCGGGCTCGTTGACAACGTTGTAGTCTACTCGCTCTGGCTGAAGAGGAGAAGCTGGCTCAATATCATTCTGGGAGGGGTCTCAGGGGGGATGCCCGTCCTGGTGGGGTACTCCGCCGTAGCAGGGGTCATCTCCCCTCTCGCCGTTTTCATGTCGGCCCTGGTTATCGTGTGGATACCCACCCACATCTGGAGTCTGGCAATCAAGGTGAAGGACGACTATAGGGAGGCTCACGTCCCTATGCTTCCGGTCATCGTCTCTCAGAGGGTCGGGACCCTGTGCATAGCCCTCACAAGCTCGCTACTCGCGGCATTCTCCCTCGCCATAGTATTGATCGTGAGCGTGAGTCCGTTCTACATCCTGTGCGCTCTCGGCTCTGGCGCTGCAATACTCGGCTACAGCGTAAAGCTCGCCTTGGACAGGACCGAGAAGACCGCCTTGACGCTGTTCAAGATATCCAGCCCTTACCTCACACTGATATTCGCCGTTCTGATATTGAACTTCTGGCCATTCTAAGCTTCGTCTCCATGAGCACTCGAGGGAAAGGATAAGTGGCTGACAACAATCCAGAACACTTCCGTCGCGAAAGACTTGACGTTGAAGCAGGCAAGAGGCAGGTCGCGAAGCGGCCTCTTGGAATCGTAGTCGTCTCATCTTTGATGATTCTTTTCGGCATTATAGAAGTGGCGACGGGATTCAGCCATGACTTCGTAGGAATATCGACCTCAACTTCCCTCGCATCCACTATAATCGATGCCACGATCGGCGCGTTCTACACGGCTGCAGGACTTCTCACGTTTACGATGAAGAGATGGGCGGTGCTATGCGCGATTGCCCTCCTGATTGCCGATGTAATCGGACGCCTCGGGCTGGTGGCTACAGGGCTCTTCCCGCTCGACTCGACTGAGAATATCACGGGAATAGTGGGAGGCACATGCATCGCTGCAATTTTCGCTGTCTATCTGCTACGCAGAGTGAGCAGCCTGTTCTCTCGTGAACTGACGGCCGGTGGTAAGGGTGGAGAACCGAAGGGCCAGAAGAACCTAGGCCGACGGCAACCGTAAGGATAATAGGATGCCTGCAGCGCCTGACACCTTCTCTGGTGGAAACGATGATTTGCGATAGCCAGATTTTGATGATGGAGACGCAGTGCCATTAGAAAATGTCCACCGTCCAGCTCGCCTTCCCGCGGATTTTCAAGAGAGCATATCCCGCGCTTGATCCCAGTACACCGATGCTTCCAGCCATATCGCTCCTAAGATTTCACGAGATAGACGCTCTGCCAATCACCGTCATGGACTCCGAAAGAGGCCGACGCGCCATATACGGCTATTCCAGTCTGGCACGATTGCTTCGAATGCGTCCAGAAAACTTCGGGAGATTTCTCAATGAGCCGTGCGAGTCTGCTTCCGAGTCGCTGGCCACCGTGAACGCAACAGACCGCCTAAGGAAGCTGTTCAAGACCTTTGAGCGGACCAGGTTTGGTTTCGCATGGGTAGAGACGAGAGACAGCCCAGGCGGTCTTGTCACGCTCAACGATCTGCTCGAATTGTACGAGACTGGAGTGATTCGAACAGACTTGAGGGTGGGCGATGTGGCCTCCCAGATGTTTTCTATGCCCGCCACCACTTCCCTCCGCGACGCGCTCTCAGCCATGTTCAGCCGCCGATACCGGAGGGTGTTCTTGTCGGGAGAGGGAGACCGCGCTTTCATATCCGACAGAACGATCATCGAGCGGATATTCAGTCCAGCCATGCTCCAGTCGTTCACCAAAGAGTCAGAGGACATACTTCAGATCCCGATAGCAGATGTCAGCCGGCTTCAACCCAAGATGGTCTCTTCAAAAGTCACAATCTCGGCTGGTGCGGGTGAGCTTCGCGGGCAGACGGGCCGATGCTTGGTGTGCGAGAAGGGGGTTGTGACACCCTGGGATCTCTTGATGAAGCCGTGGATGTCGAAGGCTCTCGAAATCGAGAGGAACATGTAAGGAATCTTCTCGAGTCAGCGGCTCACAGATAAACCGGCACCAATGCGCTCATAACGCGACCACTAATGTACAGGGCGGTGCGAGCCATCCAGTTCGCTGAGCTCGGCATCGGGACATTGCGGTCGCAGAAAAACCGACGCATGATTCTCAGTCCTGAGAATGACGTCAACATTCAAATGGCCAGATCGTCCTGTCCGCAGGTGAGTGGAAGAATGAGCGCGGACTACAACGTTCCCAGAAGGCCGAGACATCTGACCTTGTTTGTCGCCGGCGGACTCATCTTGGGTCTTGTAGCGATATCTGGCATCATATATTCTGGAGCAGGAAGCCTGACTTTTGGTCCGTCGGGTGCACTCGTCCTTGGAGGTGCCCTCGCAGTGTCCGTGCTGGTCATGATCCTCGGGATAGCCATTATACTGGTGAGATACCGGTAACACCACGACAGGATGCGTCGCGTAGATCCGGCTAGATGATCAGGAACCTCCGTCCTCCTTGCTCTTCCCGGCTTTGGGATGTTGCATCTGCCAACCCCGCCTGCTCTACTTTACGATCAGTACGTCGCATTTTGAATGGCTTACAATCGAGGATGAGACTCCTCCGATCAGGAACCTTTCGATGCCGGAGATCCCCCTCCTTCCCAGTACGATGAGGTCCGATTCCTGCGCTGCCGCCTCCTCGAGGATACAATCGGCCGGATATCCTCGCTCGACTGAACCGGTGACTTGAGGGACGATGGAGGATACCGCCTTCAGACCATGCGAGAGGATGCCTTCGGACTCCTTGACAACACCCTCGATTACGTCCCCCGTGATCGGAGGTTCCATGACCGAGTAAGACGTGGCCAACGAGATGGTGTCTGCAACGACGATTATTCTGAGCGAAGCTGACTGCGCCTTCGCGAGGCTCGCTGCGCGTGAAAGGGCCCTGTCTGCATTCTCGGAGCCGTCGTAGCCGACCAGGATTCGCTGGTAATTGCTCATTCACGAGCGGGTGCCGCGTCTTCTTTTTAGCTGCTGGGGTCGTTTTTCAACATTGAGAATCACGTGTCCTCGCGGGCTACTGGTATGGGCCACTACTAGGGGTTTCGTTCACTCGCCCTATCACGTTGAGAGCCGGGTCTCGATAGTCCTGTCTCTTGGCAAGGACCTTTGCTAGGTCGTCTGCGGACGCGAGCCCTACGAGTGACCCGCTGCCGTCGACCACGAGCAGCCGCCGGATCTTGTACTCCGACATGACACGCGCCGCGTCGCTCATAGTCGCATCGGGGGAGATCGTGATCAGGGCAGTTGACATGACATCACGCGCCGGCACCTCGTCAGGATCAAAGTCATCCGCCAAGATCTTTACTACTAGGTCTCTCTCCGTTATCACGCCCACGGGTCTTTCGCCCCGAACCAGCACCACACAGTCGGCGCCTTCCTTCGCCATCTTCCTGGCTACCTCTCTTACTGACGCGTCTGCGTCAAGAGTTCGCACTCTCGTATCCATCAGCTGCGCCACGGTGACTTCCTGTGCCATACAAAGGACCCGACCAGCTAGCTCTGTCGGGTCCACTGATTAAAAGACGTGAGGCGTTTCTCGATGTCGGGAATCAGGTTATGGTCGGCGTCGCGGCACGTACGCGATTACAGCGGGTGCTAAACGCCGCGTTCAATCCTGGAGTCTGCGCCCGATGGAAGGTTGGGGTTCTTGGCTGCCTCACATAAAAACGGGACCTGAGGCAACATCAGGAATCCCCTGCTTTATGAGTCGCCGCCTAACCCTAACTGGTTAGGGATTAGACTGAAGTGTCAATCCCGATGAAGCCGGAGGTATGATGGTAACACTTCTGCAAGATGACCGCGACGGATCCGCCGCTAACTCGGTTCTAGACCAGACGATGGCAGATCAGGTCATGGCCGCTCTTTCGGACGGCTTCTCGCGCAGGATTATCGCGTCGGTAATCGAACAGGGAAAGACAGTGCAAGAAATCAGCACTGAACAGTCGATACCCCTGAGCACGTGCTACCGAAGGAGCAAGGAACTGGCAGACCAGGGGATTCTTTTCGTCGAGAGAATAGTCGTGACGGGTGATGGCAAGAGATACGTGGTCTACAAAAGTTCGATCAAGAGCGTCGACGTTACGTCAGACTTTCGCGGCGTTACCGTGAAGGCCGAAATTCCCGACGATGCTGTTGAGCGTTTCCGTCTCCGGCGGCTCTCCGATTATGCCTCTTTTCGAACGGGGAAAAGCGAAGACGAGGCGAGGAATCCGCGGCCCGGCACTTCTCGCTACCCATCAGCCACCAGGATTTGGCGCGAGAGGTGAACCGACAGATGAGCAACCCTCCTGCAAGTCCTCATGAGATACAGCAGATACGAGGAAAGTGGGCCGGAAGGTTCCTCGCTGCGGCCGTCATCCAGGGGCTCATAGCTGTCATCGCAACCGTGCTCATCGTCGACCCACTGGAGTACTTCAACATCGATTTGTACTTCAATCCTGCTATGGTGATCGCCGGTGGCGGAGGCGGGACATGGATGTTTACGGGCTACGTCCTGTTTCTCGTCGTCGGGGTCGTCGCGGCAGCGGTCACCGCGCTGTTCTATTTTTACATCGAAGGCATTATGGGCAAGGTGTACACCGGGCTGACGAACTACCTCGCCTGGGGACACCTTGTCCTGATGAACGTAGGTACCACAGGCAGCATGGTCCTAATGATGTACGGAGGTTACCTCGCAGGGTGGGCGGGGGCCGCTGTCTCGTCGGGGGGTCTGGGATATACCGATTATCAGATCCACGTCCACTACCTCAGCCATTTCGAGGATCCCATCGGCTTCCTGGTCCTTGTAGCGGCTCTTGGCGCGATTTTGGGAGGGCTGGGATATGTCCTCGCTGAGAGGAGGAAGGTGTAGAGAGGTGACGAATACGCAGACAGCGGACAACGAGAAGCCGATAACCGCCTTTCCTCCGAAGGATTTGTCGCCAATGCGCTGACCTCTCGATTACAGGAACATTTCGCAATAGACCCTTGCATCCTTGTCATGGACGATGATCCGGTCGAGGACCGAATCAGAGATCTGGTCGGCCGCCTTGTCAGGGGTGGCCTTCGGTCACGCTTTCGGACGTAAACAGGGACTTCCGTCCCAAAATTGTCAGGGTCCAGGAAAAGTTGAGCTACATAAGCCGAGCCATTCTACCCGTAGCGCCTAGACCGTGCAGGGGTTGCCTGTCTATGCCTACTTTACGATTAACACGTCGCATTTCGAATTATTCACCACGGCAGAGGAGACGCCGCCCATAAGGAAGCGCTCGACAGACGAGAGCCCCCGTCTTCCCATGACTATGAGGTCGACCTGTTGCTCCGCTGCGATGCGAAGTATCTCTTCGGCGGCATGGCCCTCCTCCACCGTACCTGAGACGTCGCCTGACACGGCGTTGCACCTCTCGATTGCTCCGTTCAAGATTTCCTTTCCACTGCGAAGCAAATTGTCGAAGGCAGAACTGGGCAACACGGGCACGTATGGCGAGTAGGCTGGTATGGTCGTGTTTACGACCACCACTATCCTGAGTGATGCATGCTGCTCCTTTGCAATCGAGAGTGCGCGGGAGAGGGCTCTGTCAGCGTTCTTGGAGCCGTCGTAGGCAGCTAATACTTGTTTGTACTGCACGACATCGGACATGTCCTGCGCGGGTGGTGAGACGTTGCTCATGAAGCTACGCGCAGCTGACCCACCCTTAAAGATGGATCCCGGTTCTCATCCTTGAGAACTAAGCCGGACCGATGGCTTGCTCACAGCTGCGAATTTACTTGACACGCGTACGTTGTCCATGTGCATCAACCTGCTCGGGGCATCACGCGCCTCAACCTAAAGGATACCCGTTTTCCGTGTCTTGGCCCTTCGGGCGACCGTCTCATGCACCATTGTCAAGGGTCGAGCTAACTGCTTCGCGATCTGCAGGACTACGTACCAGCGCCCGTCAAGATTGACGCTTTTGCATTGTACAGGGATAGAAGCCAGATGATTCTCAGCAGCGAGAATCGCCCCCGCTACTTATAGTGGAAACAGGCGGCACGTAGTTCAGGATGTCTCCGATCCCGATTACTGAGGAAGAAGTCGCTCCTAAACCATATTCGAAGATTCTCGCTGCATACGATGGATCAGAACACTCAAAGAGAGCTTTGATGCGGGCAGCCACGCTCGCGAAAGATCATGACGCCATCCTCATCATCATCAACGCGGTTGACATGACTGCAATAGCCGCGGCCCCTCTGTCGCCTCCGGTTCCAGAGGAAGTATACAATGACATTATCAGCAGCGGAAAAGATCTCGCTTCTCAAGCCGTGGAGCTGGTCAAGCCGATGGTACCGAGGGTCGCAGGAGTATCCGAACAAGGAAATGCCGCCCAGACGATACTCAGGATGGCGTCTGAACACGATATAGATTTGATCGTGATGGGTCGACGCGGACTTTCGGGAATCGAGAGATTCCTTATAGGTGGAGTCTCCTCGGCGGTCGTAGCTCATTCGAAATGCGACGTGTTAATCGTGAGGTAAGGACTGCCTGCTGAGGGCCACGACCGCCCTGAAATCGGACACTTCAGGCTTCGCTTCATTCACACGAGCGGTGGTAGAGGGTTGCTTTGCAGAGGGCTTCCACGCGTCATGCCTGCTGGCCCATGATCCAGCCATAACCCATTGACCGATACCGGTGCCGAATGCGAGGGCTCAAGACCAAGCCTCCTCTGATTCCCGGTCGCGAGAATCGTATCCCCCCATTATATGCCGAACGAAGTCGCAGGGAGTCTGCGAGCGAAAAAATGCAGCATAGCGAACAGAAACAACAGGAGAAGCAGTCTGCCACCCTCAAGAAAGACCTGGGCCTCTGGAGTCTCGTAGGGATCGGGGTAGGTGGGATCATAGGCTCGGGAATCTTCGGCCTTATCGCTGTATACGGAGCCGATGCCGGACCCGCGCTGACACTAGCCATTGTCTTTGTCGGCGTCATAATGACCATGCTGGCGTTGATTTATGCTGAACTCGGCTCTAGGTTTCCTCTCACGGGAGGCCCCTACTCAATCCCGAGGATCGCCCTTGGCAACTCTGCCGGGTATCTCGTGGGATGGGGTTACTTCATCTACGCGTTCACAGGTACGGCCGCGATAATCGACGTTTTCGTGACCTATCTAGGGTTCTATGTTCCCGGACTCTCGGTAGGACTGACGCTCACCCCGGCTGGAATCGGGATCGCTCTTGTGGCTTTGATAATCTTCACGCTCATCAACGTGTGGGGCGTCAAGTGGGGCGGTCTCTTCGGCGTCTTCACCACAGTGGCCAAGCTGATTCCTCTGGTGCTCTTCGCATTGGTGGGGTTGATATTTCTCAACGCCAGCAACTTCTCAGACTTCGCGCCCTTCGGCTGGTCGGGCGTCGCCATAGCAATGGCTCTCGCAGTGTTCATGTTCACCGGGTTCGAAGCAGTGGTGATACCAAGCGGGGAGGTCAAGAACTCCTCGAAGACCATCCCTCGCGCGATGGTAATCACGATGGCCATCGTGGTCGCCGTCTACGTTCTCATTGGGATAGCGTTTGTCGGGATGATCAACTGGTCTGGCCTCGGCATGAATCCCGGCGACTGGTCGTTCAGCACCGGAATAGGTAGCCTGTCGTCGCCCATCTCCGACGTGGCCAAGGGAGCAGGCTATGGCCTGCTCGCGGCGGTTGTCACGGTAGGAGCGATAGTGAGCACGGCTGGGGCGGGCAGCGACTGGGTGCTCTTTCAGGGACGAATCCCGTTCGCCATGGCTGACGACGGCCTCTTTCCCAAGGTGATGGGGAAGGTCGACAGCAAGTATCGCACGCCCGCGCTGGCGATAATCTTCGCCTCTGTTCTGACTGGAATAATCCAGGTCCTCTTCCCGTTCTTCCCCAATGTGGTGCTGCTCGCCTCGATTACGACACTGATACCGTATGCGGCGGCCGCGGTATCGCTCGCCATCCTCAGGAAGACTCCGAAAATCGGGGTCGCTGACCACTTCAGGCTCCCGGCCGGGATGACGATTGCCTTCCTCGGGTTCGTGCTTTCGGGCGTCCTGATTTACTGGGCGACGTGGCCTCTTACGCTCATAGGGGTCATACTGACCCTAATCGGCTTCCCGCTCTACTTCTTTGTCCAGAACAGGAAGATGGAGTGGCGCAGGCAGGCCTGGTTCTGGGTGTATGTGGTCGGTCTCGCCGTGATATCGTTCGTCGGAGACACGAACTTCGTCACTTCGGGGGTCCTCACCATCCCCGGGCCACTTGGGTGGGTCCCCATGCCCTATGACCTGGTGGTGGTCACCCTATTCTCCGCCGCCATCTTCTTCTGGGCCTACAAAGCCAACGTGGGAATTGTTGCTCAGGAGGTAGTCTCCCAGTGAGAAGCCTACTGTCGCTCTCAGACCTTTCGCCTTCGGAACTGGAATGGCTGGTGGATCGCTCGGCTCACCTGAAGGAACAGATCAAGCAAGGGGCAGAGCTCGACCCTCTCGACGGAAAGGTCATCGGCCTTCTCTTCGAAAAGCCTTCGACGAGAACGAGGACGAGCTTTGAGGTAGCCACCCTGAAGCTCGGCGGAAGTCCCATCTACCTCGCGTCAGACGAGCTTCAACTTAGTCGTGGGGAGCCGATAAAGGACACGGCCCGGATACTCGGGAAATACCTCAACTGCATCGTGGGCAGGGTCTATGCGCAGGAGACCCTCAAGGAACTCGCGGAATACTCCGGAATTCCCGTCGTGAACGCGTTAAGCGACCTCGAACACCCGACCCAGGTGATATCGGACATGTTGACAATCAAGGAAGCGAAGGGCAGGATAAGTGGCCTGGAGATAGCGTACATCGGGGACGGCGACAATGTCTGCAACTCGCTTCTGCTGGGCGCCTCGATGCTTGGTGCCAATATGACTGTCGCGTGTCCTGAAGGTTACGAGCCGCGTCCAGAGATCATCGAGCTCGCGCAGGAGTACGC
>JASHPA010000035.1 GCA_030038365.1 Nitrososphaerales archaeon | reverse complement strand
AATGTTGGGGCCGACCTCTGTGATCATCCTCGCCAGCTGGCCTGTCTTGACGTTGGAGCTGGCTTGCTCACCTGGACCGTTGAGTTTGAGGGCCATGGACTACCGTGCCCGTTGGCCTGGGGCCCTCCATACTTATATATTCCGATACGGCTCTCTTATGTAAAATCTAAGGCAGCGCTTGAGCCCCGGCGCCTTATATCCCGAGCGCCGACCTGAGCCCCTTGTACCTGTTCCTTATCGTGACCTCGGTGACACCCGCTGCCTCAGCCACGTCGCGCTGGGTCTTGTCCTCGCCTTCCAGGGTACAGGACACGTAGAGGGCCGCTGCCGCCAGACCCATGGGGTCCTTCCCGGCAGAGATCCGGGCCTCCTCGGCCTTCTTCAGTATCTCCAGCGCCCTCCTCTTGGTCTTCTCCGAGAGTCCCGCCCTCGACGCTATCCTCGAGACGCACTTGATCGGGTCGACCACAGGCATCTTGATGTCCATCTCCTTGAGCAGGAGCCGGTAGCATCTCGCAATGTCCTTCTTCTTGACGTTCGAGACCACCGCCAGATCCTTCAGCGTCCGCGGGGTCTCCCTGTCGCGGCAGGCCGCATACAGAGACGCCGCGATTATCGCGGAGATTGACCTGCCCCTGACGAGACCCCTTTCTAGGGCCTTCCTGTAAATGTAAGCGGCCTTCTCGACGACTGCCTCTGAGACCGCCAGCTTGTCCGACAGCCTGTCGAGCTCGCTGAACGCCTGTCTGAGGTTCCTGTCCATCGGCTCGTGGACCTGGCTCCTGCTGTCCCAGGTACGCAGTCTCTCGACGGTCGCCTTCATCGAAGCGGACAGCGACTTGCCCGAGGCGTCCTTGTTGACCCCGCCTATGACGGTCGCGAGCCCCATGTCGTGCATCGCGATGGACGTGGGAATCCCTCCCCTGGACCTGTCGTCCTTCTCCTCCTTCGAGAACGCCCTCCACTCGGGCCCGACCTCTTCTATCTTCTCCTTGACGACGAACCCGCAGCTGCTGCAGAACAGTTCCCCCCCGTTCGTGTCCACGATCATGGGACCCTTGCCGCAGCGGGGGCACTTGTCCAGCGCCCTTTGCAGTTTCATCAGCCGCGAGAAGTCTCTTTCGTAGGTCATCGCAAGAACCAAGGAAAAGATTTTTAATCTTGTAGCGCCAGCGAATCGGCTTAGCATATTTAAATGTTGTGGATTCTTAGTCCACTTTTGGTACTTTGAGGTCAAAGAATCCATAATTTATGCAGAATAGACTGCGAAAAATGCGTATAAATGTATATTCCTGGGAGCTAACTTCAAAACTTCTGCTCGAAAACCCATAAAGCAAGCTGACTGATGTATATCCGAGCCGCTCCATATAGAGAACTCTGCGGGCATGTAGGGGCTGCGCCTAATCTGGAGCGAGCCTGCATCAGACTTTTATAGAAGACAAGCCCGCGTCTAAATGGAAGAAGAATGCAAGGTCTTCTCCTCCTAGAGAACGTCCTCCAGTTCGTCGGGGCCTTCGTCGCCTTTTCGATTGCGTTCGTTTCTTACAAGGGGGTCAGGCAGACGAGGAGCTCCTCCCTGCTCAGGCTCGCCGCAGCGTTTGTCTTCCTCGGCGCCGGTTTCATGCTCGAGGGCCTCTATGGTTTCAGCCTGCTGGACCTTCTCCCGGGTTTCGAGGTCTCTCTGGCCACGCTCCTGATCGCCGGCCTCTTCCTGGAGACCGCGGGTTACTTTTTCCTGGCATTCTCGCACATGCTGGACGTGGTGTTCGACAAGAGAGTCGGCGTGCTGATGATCGCGGTGTTCCCTCTCATGGCGATCAACCAGTCGAGCCTCGCCGTCGTCCTGACGAGCCTGTCGTTCTATTTCATCCTCTATGGGGTAGTCGAGACGATGTTCGCCTACGGCAAGAACAAGAACCCGAACACACTGTTCATCGCCTCCGGACTCGCCGTCCTGGCTCTTGGCTGGTTCCTGTCGCTTATCGCGCCCGACGGACTTTTGTTAAATATAATTCAGCTTTTGATGAAGGAAGTCGGACTAGTCACACTATTCATTCCTGTCCTGAGGTTCTCCTTCACGAAGAAGGGTGGTTGGGATGGTCCAGTATAGAACGCAGACTAAGATCATAGCGGACATACTGGCCACCGCGAGGGACATGAACACCGCCGGTGATGGTGTCGGCATCACCCTGCTCCTCAGAAGGGGTAACGTCTCCTACACGCGCATGAGCAAGCTCATCTCCGACCTTGTAGGCGCCGGGCTACTCGTCGAGCTTAACCTCGAGAAGAACTCAAAGTACAAGATCAGCGACAAGGGCCTCAGCTTCCTCCGGGCCTACAACCAGTTCGAGGACTTCGCTCAGTCGTTCGGCCTCAGGCTCTGATAGGCGGAACCTCCACTTGCTCACCCTGCGGTCAGGATGGCTGTTGTTACGGCCACGTTCCCGTCTGCGAACCTCACGAGCATCTCGACGAAGAACGTATCTCCCTTCGTGACAGAAATCGACGAACCCGAGAGGTTCAGGTCGAACGGGTAGCTGGGCTGGGTAGTTGCGTAGGAGATGCCGCCCACATCTGTGCCGTTGAGATACAGTGTCGCGCTCATAGGCGCAGCGCCGTTCGTAAGGAGCTGGACATCGAATGTCTCTCCTCCGCTGCAGTCGTCGCTGCAGACGGATGGTCCCCTCATGGTCACCGTCTCGCTGGCGTTGGTCGAGGAGGATATGCCGGGCAAGCCTGCCACGAGGATGGAAAGGCCACCCATGACCGGATGCAGATAGTCGTTGACCTGGTACTGTCCTGGCACCAGGATATCGGTCGACCAGGACGCGCCCTCCCCTAGAATGTCGCTCTCGAAGCCCGTACCGTTGGAGGGCCAGTCGGTCGTTTCGACCCCCACGAAGCCCCTGCCGACGTTCTCGAAGGAGACGCTGTTGTTGATTCCGACCACGAGCCTGACGACCTGGGGCGTGAAGCTCGATTGCGGTGTCGGCCCGCTGAAGTTCACGGCGATCGGGACAACCTGGCCTTCCTCGTATATGGGTGGAATGGAAGAACCGGTCGTAGACATCGCGCTCCCCGTTGACGTCACGGTATAGAAACTCGTGACCGTCGAAATGGCCGTGACTGTCCTTACTACCGTCGAGCCTGGCCGGGTTATCGTCTGTGCCGGTGCGGGGTGGCTGTCATAGAGGACGACGACCGTAGCGGGTACCGTGATTATGATGGCTGCCACGACAATGGCGAGGGCGAGACGGCTCGATTCGCGCATCTGGGACGACGTCTTTCACACGCACGCTCTCGTAGGCCTTCGGCGATTAAGAGGCTTGTGGCTCAATTCGCGCCGTCCCCGCCCGACGCGCTTCAACCAGAGGCGGCCCGGTCTTACTTTTATTCCGTCCTTTCCCGGGCTCTGTCCCGGTAGAAATGATAGGCTTCGTCGGAGCAGGGCGGGTCGGGGCCCAGGCCGCGCTCGAGGTCGCGTCCCAGGGTATCGACGACATAGCGCTCGTCGACATCATACCCGGCCTCGCC
>JASHPA010000034.1 GCA_030038365.1 Nitrososphaerales archaeon | reverse complement strand
CAGCCAGGGACGTCCTGACCCAGTAGCTGACCGAACAGCGTCCCGCGATGACAGACGCTGACGCTCCCGACTCGAAGGACCCCAGAAGCGGGTAGCGGCTCCGCGCGAGAGAAGCTTGTTGCGCGACGAGGGATGAACTACAGGAGGACAACGACGAGAGGCCGTCCCCGAGGTCGGCGAGCGCCAAGGTGCAGGTCGTCGCTGCAGCCTCGGGCTGGATGTTCAAGTGCACCACCTGAAGACTGTCGGTCGAATAGGAAGGCAGCCCGCCCAAATACGTCTCGCTCAGGTCAGAAGCGACCTCGACGTTGAGGTCTCCCGAGGCATAGCCGTTGAACTGCGGCGACATCAACGCGTTCCCCGTTGTGGGGGAGCCAGAAGAGAGGTAATTCCACGACGCCTGCTGAGAGTACGAGATGCCCTGTTCGGTGCCTCCGTAGGTCCCCGTCCCGCTGATCGAGCCCAGGTAGGCCTGTGGTGCCGAGCAGTCCATAGGGGTCGACTGCAGGAATGACTGGACCTGGGCCAGCGCCGAGAAGGCGGACGCGGCCACGAGTACTGACGCGTACCCAGTCTCCAGGACCTGAGCTGAGCTAAGCCGGGCCGAGCTGAGGTAGCCCTGCTGCGAGGAGTAGACGGCGGCGTTCGCGACGAGCATCATCGTGAAGACGACGACGGAGACGATCGTTGCGGCTACGGCTCTTCGTCCCATGCTTGAATGGTTACCTGCCTGTCCGGGAAAGAGACGGTCACGGTCGACGTTCCATCGTATGTACCGGGGGCGCCGGGACAGGTCACCCCGGCAATCTGCCCGCCAAGCACAAGAGTAGAGTTGCTGTCTGCCTCGAGCGAGGCACAGACCTGCATGGGCGCGGTGTCGCCCAAGAAAACGACGCCCACAGACCGGATGTACGAGAACATTGCCTCGCTGGCGTGCTGGTCAGAGATGCTGGTGTCAGACTGCACCCCTGCCAGGTAGGGGTTCATCACCGCGATCAGCGAGAGGCAGAGGACCGCGTACCCTGTAGCGATGCCGATATCCAGAATCCTCAAGGGAGGACACCCATGTGGGACCCCACCAGCGAGAGACCGAGGACGAACAGTACGAGGACGATGACGTAAACGATCACGATGTCGACGTAGACGTCGATGACGGCGCGCCTAGCCAACTGTAACCACTCCGTCGCTCAGCATGACATCGTACTGCCTGCCGGAGCCGAGGTCTGCGGTGGCGAGAGGCCAGTGCGCGGTGACGGTGAAGGAGAAGCCGTTCACCGTCGCGGTTACCCCTGCGCCCGAGAACTGGACCGAGACAGACGCGCCCGGGTACGAGTCGAACTCCACTTCGGTCTCCATCCCCGGCGAGAGAGCATCGACCTGTCCGGCCACGCCCTTCGCCAGGGTTTCCGCAGCCTGCGCGCTCGCGCCCCGGTAGAGGGAGGCGAGCGGAGCCGTGACGACCGCCATCAGCAGCAGGACGGCCACGAAGTAGACCGACGTCGAAAGGAGACCCTCTACGCTCGATACAGGCATCATCCGTCTACCTCTAGGCCTATTCGGCCGTCGGAGCGGGTGAAGACGAGATTGCAGACACCGCTGAGCCCGCTGTAACTGAAGCTGCAGGAGGCGCCTATACTGGAAGAATACGTCTGTCCTCCCGCCGATAAGCTCACGACGTCACCGGCACAGCTTATCGAGGCGTTGTCCAAAGGAAGAACGAGGGAGGCGCTACCGTTCTCCGCCGCCAAGCCCGCAGCGCCCGCAATCTGGTCGAGCTCCGCCTGTGACTGAGTCTGGTGAAGCGTCGGGAGGAAACCGCCGAACACGGCAACGCTGAAGCCTGCTATCACGGCGGTCACCCCGAAGACCAGCAGGTACTCGACGAGCTCAACCACGCGACTCGGTTACAATGCCGACCGGAAATTTAAGCGGCACCGGTGGCGGTTTTCTACGATATCCTCATCTTTAGGCGTTGGAAGGTCCGCT
The DNA here is from genome assembly GCA_030038365.1 of Nitrososphaerales archaeon. Lineage (GTDB taxonomy): Archaea > Thermoproteota > Nitrososphaeria > Nitrososphaerales > Gagatemarchaeaceae > Gagatemarchaeum. The sequence continues at coordinate 8,367 of JASHPA010000034.1, read as the reverse complement.
CACACGCGCGCTCACGAGGCTGGCAGGGAAAAGACAGGTCCGACCTAAACCCCCGCCGCTGCTCATCGAGCTTCTGCAGGAGGTAGACGGGGTGGAGATTGAGAGTTACCTGGTCTCTCCGTTCCGGTATAGCATCAAGCGCTATCGGGCCGCGCTCTGCTACCAGCTCCTGCCCGACCTTTCGCCCGCTGAGACAGCGCTTCTCCGAGAAGCCGTCGTCGAGATGAGTAGCTCCTTCAGGGTCTCTGAGGTCGTGCCACTCTCGTTTGCGAGATTGGTGGACGTGCTCAGTCAGGCAGGTGTTGCGCGGCTGGCACAATTAAGGGACCCGGCGAGGGTCAGAGCACTCTCCAGGCTCGCGGCCTTCGAGGCCGTCGGGATCTCGACCGTTTACGCGCTGTCTCTCGACAACCTTGTCACGGAGTTCTTCCTGGACGCGGCCAGCGCCCCTGTCTACCTCGACCATGCCAAGTACGGGAGATGCGAGACGCAGGTGGTCCTTACCGAACGGGAGAGGAAGGCAATCGAGACGCACATGGACACGTTCAAAGGCTATACGATGGACTACTCGAACCCCTCCGTCAAGAACGACTTCGATATCTTCGGGCACAGACTCAGGATATCCCTCGACCTGTCTCCGCTCGCAGTGAACTCGTTCTCGCTCGACGTCAGGAAGCTCACCTCGAACGACCTCACGGTCTCCGACCTCGTCAAGATGGGCGTCCTGTCTGCGGAGTGTGCGGCGTTCCTGCTGGCTTCACTCGAGCTGGGCATGAACGTGACCATCGTGGGAGAGACTGGCACGGGAAAGACGACCCTGCTCAACGCCCTGGACGAGGCCCTGAACCCACACCTGCGGCGGGTGTATGTCGAGGACGCCGTCGAGACCAAGGACCTTCTGGCCAGGGGTTACCACCAGCTGAAGCTCAGGGTGGATCCCTTCGAAAGAGGGGCAGAGGGGGCGAGGACAAAATCAGAGGAGATCACCAAAATCCTGCACCGGTCGCCCGACCTCGTGATACTGGGGGAGATCCAGTCGGAGGAGCACAGCAGGGCGTTCTTCCACGCGCTGACCGCCGGTGTCAGAGGACTGCAGACCTTCCACGCGTCGTCGTCAGCGCAGGCGATGCGCCGATGGAGGGAGATGCATTCGATTTCCCGGACGAGTATGCTTGACCTGGACGTGATAGTCGAGATGAGCCGTCCTGAGAGGCTGGAGTCGACCCGCCTCGTGCAGGGGGTGGCCTTCATCGTCGATGAGGAGGGTGAGCCGAGGCTCCGCGACGTGTACGCAAGGAGCCGGGGCGTGCTGCAGCGCGTGATGCCGTGGGAGAGGCTGGAGGTACGGAGGTCCTCCGTGAGCAACGAGGCCTTCCTGGAGAAGCTGGAGGAGATCGAGAGGTCCTTTGAACAGGAGGTCAGCATCAAAAGATGAGGTTCTCGTCCTGGGATTCCCTCGAACTAAGCACATGGAGGATGCTCTTCGCTATCCTGCTCATCGGGCTCGCGGCGGCGTGCTCCATATTGGTCGCGACCTTCGCTGTCCTCGGAAGTGGCTCGGTGCTCGTCTCTCTGGCGGTCGGCGGTCTCGCTTCGTACGTCGTCGCCGGTTTCCCCAAGCGCTCACTGGACAGCGCTGCGATAATGCAGGCCAGAGAGGCGCCGGTGCTCGCCGCTTCTGCAGCCATCTTCCTCGAGAGCACGGGTTCGAGGTCCAAGACTGTGATGATGCTGCGGTCCTCGGAACCGCGCCTTTCGGCGATGATCGACGAGGCGAAGAGGTCCACCCTGCTCGGGAAGGACGCTTCCGCTGCCTTCGCGCGGGTGCACGAGGTCAAGTCCGACTCGGTCTCGAGCATCCTAGGCTCGGTCGTTAGGGCGCAGGGCGACAGGTTGAGTGATGAGGGCGAGGAACTGGAGGGGATGGTCAGGGCCTCCCTGTCAGCCGAGGAGACCAAGTTTCCCGTCTTCCTGACGGTCTCGTTCTTCCTCCCGATAATGCTGATGCTCCTGGCAGCGGTGGGTCATCACGACGACCCGCTCCCCATCGTGAGCCTCGCGTTCGTCGAGGTGGTCGTGCTCGACCTCGCGCTCTCGTTCTCCTCGATAGACCGGAGGAGGCTTTCCCAGTGAGTTCTGGCGAACTTCGGAGAATGGACAAGCTCAAACAGGTCATGAAGCTTTCGGCACGAGGAAGAGGGATAGCGGCGTCGATGGTCGAGACGTTCAGCGACAGCGCGTTCGCGAAGGAAGCAGAGGCAGTGAGGTCGATACTGCTGGGGAGGCCACTTGAGGAGTCGGCGGCCGAGATCGCAACGGGCGACGGTCCCAGTAAGGACCTGTTGCTCTTCCTACTCCAGCAGGCGAAGGTCGACGCCGCGGAAGCGAGCAGGAGGGCTGACAAGCTCGCAGCGCTCTTCGGACACTGGGTGAGGGCGAAGCAGCAAAGGCTGGTGGACCAGCGGATAATGGAGACCAGGAGCCTGATGGTCTCGGCGATACTTGGAGGAGTGACCGCGATGGTCGCCTGCCTGGCTCCTGTCCTGTCGTCCTTCCAGATCAGCTTCACAGTGCAACCCCCCACCTCGCCGGGATACTCGCAGTACCTGGGCCTCTTCTTCGTGATCCCCGGCTCGTTCTTCCTCGGGCTCTTCTTCTCACGTCGGAGGGCCCTGCTCAACGTCGCTGTGTCTGCGGCAGCCTTCGCGTTGGTGGTCTATCTCTTCGGGCCGCTCGTCTTGACGATATAGCCTGTGGGCCGTTAAATATCACAACGCACTATATCGTGATGATCGAGAAAATTTTCAGGCGACTCCGCAAGGACAGGAGAGGCGCGCAGCTGATCGAGGAAGCACTCCTTCTCTCGGTTGCCCTCGTCGCGCTCTCGCTGCTGATAGGTGGCATAGACTCCATCCTCAAGGAGGCCGGCTCACTCACATCCGGGGTCTGGAGTTCAATCTCCTCCACTCTGTCCAACCTCTTCAGCTCCGCCTTCCAGTGGTGAGCGCGCTGGGGCAGGGGGGCGACGGTGGAATATTCTCCAGAGTGAGGTGGAAGCTGAAGAGCTCGCTGTCTGTGAAGATAGACTCCGCCGCGATAGTGGACGGCAGGTATCTCGCCATGTTCAGGGGCGACAGCGCCCGAATGTTCTCGCTCTTGAGGGTGGGCCTGGACGAGGGGGTGGATGACTCCGACCTCGACTACTCCACCGCCGTGAGGATAACGCTGCAGCAGCAGCGGATGAAGGGGCTCTTCGACGGGCTTCATCGCTCGAAGGTCCCCTTCGTCTATCTCATCCTGGTGAGGCCCGACAGGCAGGGAGACGACGAAAACCAGGTGTTCGAGTTCGACCTCGTGGTCGGGACCTGGCTCGACGTAAAGTCCAGGGCGGCGGAGTCTTCCATGTCCACGCTGGAGCAGAACGCGAGCGTTCTCGCAGCGACGCTCGCCGTAGGTGTCCCGAACTCGGCGGTGAGGAGGCTCACCCGCAACGAACTCAGGGATTTCGCACAGAGTCTCCTCCTGCCCTCAGACGCGAAGCTTAGTCAGGTAGCCGATTCGTCGACGCTGAGCAGGCTCCAGTCCTTCGAGAGGAGGAACCCGATGGTCGAGAGCGTCTCGGTCGCTCCTGACTTTTACGTGCCGAACGCGGCCGAGTCCGGGACGAACGGGATACTACTCGGGAAGGTGAGGACGCGTGTAGGAAGCTCGCACGACTTCCGGCTGCAGCTCGACGACCTGAAAAGGCACACCAGCATCCTGGGAGTTACCGGAAGCGGCAAATCGACCACCGCGTCGGTGCTCGTGCGGCAGATCGCCGGGATGGGCCTACCGCTGATGGTCCTCGACTGGCACAACGAACACGGCGACCTGGTGAGGTCAGTGGGAGGGACCGTCCTCTCGCCGGGGAAGGACCGGTTCACCATAAACCCGCTCGAGATGACCTCGGCGACGGACCCCGTCGAGCACATCGCGATGATATCGGACATCTTCTCCGACATCTACCACTTCACCCATCCACAGGCGTACATGTTTCGCAACACCCTCCAAAAGTGCCTGGGAGACACGAAGGAGAACGAGACGCCCACCTTGTCATCCCTGGTAAAGTCCATCGAAGGCTGGGCGCTGAGGTCGGCCTACGACAACGAGACCAAGGTCGCGCTGCTGCGCAGGCTTGTGCCGCTTACAGAGGGGCAGGTGGGAAGGGCGCTGAACGGACCGTCGACGCACACCGTCGATGAGCTGATGGACAAGGTCCTCTGTGTCGAGCTGGGCCACATACGCGACGTCCAGACGAGGACCGTCTTCGTCGACATGCTGATGAAGATGGTCTACGAGTACAGGGTCAGCAGGCGCGGAAACATGGAGCACCTGCTCATCGTCGAGGAGGCGAGGAACGTCGCGCCTGTGAGGCGGGACGAGGACCCTCCAAGCGTGGGAGAGAGGATGATATCCGAGCTGAGGAAGTTTGGCGAGGCGATGGTCTTCGTAACTCAGTTCCCGACCCACGTCGCGTCGGAGGTCGTGAAGAATTCGGGTGTAAGGATAATCCACAGGGTCTCCTGGGCGGAGGACCTGAAGCTGATAGGCGAGGCGCTCAACCTCAGCAAGGAGCAGCTGAGCCACCTCTCCAACCTAGGGGTCGGCGAGGCTGTCGTCAGCCTGGCCAGGCTCCAGCAGCCGGTGCTGGTTCAGGTCGAGGCGGGCTCGGTCCTCGGGCTCGAGAGGAGGGACCTGAGCTTGGTAGAAGAGTCGTAGCGGAGGGTCCAGTCCGTCCAGGGCGCTCGTCGGACGGAGCCTGCGCTGTAGTCTCTGGCGATCCTGCTCGCGACGACGGCAGGACGGGCCGTGGTTGTGTTGTACTCGTGGACGACCGAGCCGCCGAAGACGCGCACGCAGTCGGAGAGGATGAGGCCTATGAGCTCTGCCTCGACGTTCTCGATCACCTTCCGTGAAGGGTATCCTCTCCGGCTCAGCCTTCTCTTGAGTTCCGCCGGTTCGCACCGGAGCACGGCGACGAAGTCTGGCTCTCCCCGACGCAGCACGTCGGGGACCATGTGCCCGAAGACGATCGAATCTGAGAGGTCGAGCCTCAGCAGCTTGGACCTGAGCTGGCGGGCATTGACCAGGGCCTCACCGTGAGGATCTTTCCGCTCGGGGGGCGTGAGGCTCTTCAGGTCCAGAGGAATGGCCCTGGTCGAGCGCTCGAGCAGGGGGACGATGGTCTTCTTGCCCGAGCCTGGCGTCCCGGTCAGCGCGAGCAGGCCGGGCCATCTATTCCTCGGCATGGATGCGGAAAAGCGCCTACCCCTCCAATTTAAATACGAGTCCGCTGGATTTTCCACCATGAAGACCAGTCCGGTCCTCGGCGTGAACCAGGTCGAGCAGATGACGGTTTCGCTTCTCAGCCAGGCGGAGGCCCCGGTAGGCAGGGTCAAGAGGTCGTCCGCGGACGTCAACGCGGCCCTGAGGCATGCCCTTACGGGCAGCGCAAGGGTGGGAACGGTCACGGCCCAGCCGTCGCTTTCAACCAGTGCCACCGCCGGTCCGCAGACAAGGCGACGGGACAGATAGACCCCGGAACCGTCAGGCAAACGAAGAGGCAGGCCTTTCACCGGCTACGACCGTAGGGTATTCCTGATCGCGCAGGTCGCGCCCGGGACGCTGGAAGAGACGAACCTGCCCCGCGGCCATGTTCGTAGAACGTCGTCCTTTGCTGTACTCTCGGATCCAGGTGCCTTGCCGCTCACGACGCAGACGTTGTCCGTCCCGTCATCTCCAACATAAAACAACTCGCGTCGTCTGTCGGGCCGAGTGCGACTCCGGATGGACTTGATCCCAGGTCACGGTCCCATGGGAGGAAGCGTTGGCACGTGGAGTGGATCGAACGGGAGAGGAGATCAGGAGAAACGACGGCGGTAACAGAATGACTTCTCGAGTCGAGACTTATCCACCAGAAAAATCACTTTTTCACTGCCGGAGGATTGTTATAGCCACCGCCGAATGGCAAACGAACGCTTGGAATCTACGGACGACGCACGGTGGAATTCTGAGGAAAGCCTCCAGCGGTAGGGGAGCGTTCCATGTCTGATCAGCCATCCGTAATGCAGGATATCGACTACGCCAAGGTCATTCTCAATTATAATCAGACTCTGATTCACTTCGTCGACACCAAGGCGGGCGTCCTGCTCGCGGTAGACGGAGCCGTACTAGCGATATTGGCTACAAAGGCGACCGCGGTAGCAGGGTTCGAAGAGCTGGCTCTTGGGGCGACGCTGCTGTTAGTCGGAGTGTCGGCGTTCTTAGGATTCCTGATAATCATGCCACGCGTACACGGAACACACCCGAACACGAAGATATTCTACACCGCAATCATCTCCCAGACGCGGGAGGCATACAAGGAAGGGTTCTCGTCAACGTCGAAAGAGATGCTCGACGATTATCTGAACAACATCTATACGTTGGCGTTGATTCAGGAAAAGAAGTTCCTCTATCTTCAGAGCGCCTTGGCTTGTCTGTTCATGGGGCTCGTCCCGCTGATCGCGGTAATCGTCGCGGTTCATTAGCGCCCTTCGCGCTGAAAGGCTTTCAGAAATTTTTCTTGCAGATAGAAGACTCTCCTACCGAAAAGAGGGGGATGCCCGATGTCAGACGCTCCGGCGCGTGCTCCGTGACGAACATTGCCTTATGTGATCCTCTCGTCATCTCATAGACAACTCTGGTCTCTGAAGGGAGCGCTCCATGAGCCTGTCCCGGCCGGCGCCGGGTTGACGAGCGCCGACCCTGAAAGCCCGCTTTAGGTCCCGGCCACCTCGGAGAGAAGCAGCGACTAGTCACCGCCAGTCCAGGTTGGCCAAGATCGAAGCGGCAAGGACTATCGACGGGATGCCGATGTCCATAGCGCCGAGGAACGGGTACCGCGTAGCCTAGCGGCAGCAACAGACTGGCTAGTCACGAGGCGGTAACTGAGGATTGCCGGGGCCGAAGGCGTGTTTCTGGCCAGCGGTTCTGCCCGCGACGCGTCGGCCGATCGCGAGGAGAGCCAGCGTATAGGCGACGGCTACGATTGGAGGCCCCTCCGCTAGGTTCATGCTCAGGACCGCGACAAGGATAAGGGGCGCCAGCCCACCCGCGACCAGGTACAAGAGCTGCAGTGCCGAGAACGACTTTCGGGTGAAGAAGCGGCAGGCGAACGCTCCCAGAAGGAAGACCAGGAGCAGGTCGACGGACGGCGGGACCGGCGTCGCTGGGACGACCCAGAAGACGAGGAAGAAGCAGAGCGAGAAGAGGAACCCGACCGCGACCAAGCGGGGAAAGCCCTTGGCGCTCGCCGAACGGGTCCCCGGAAACGACGGGGGCAGACGATGTGCCCCCCAGACTAGCAGCACCGCAAACCCGAGGGCGGCCAAGTACTGGATGGGCGGGGGATTATAGGGAAAGAAGGCGAATCCGAACGCCACGACCCCGACAAACGCCACGGCAATCGCAGCCAGCGTCCCGGTGCGAAACCATCTGGTCCCGTCCTCCTCGGGGAAGAGCAGTCGCGTGAGAACGATGGGGATGGTGATGCTGAAGACCGCGTGGAAGACGGTTAGTTCGGCGGCCCAGACCACGTTCACGCCAAGAAAGCGCCCGTAGGTTGCGAGTCGGCCGAGAGCCGGCCACGAGGGGTTGAACCAGCTTTTCACGTCGAGAGCCTCTTCGATCACTCCGTATGCAGCACCAAGCACAATTATCGTGGGCCAGCCCTTCCTCCAGGCTGCCGCCAGCTCCCTCACCAGGATGGCGCCGAACCCATAGAGCCCAAGGAGAAGGGGAAGCGTGAGAGGATCGAGAAGGCTGGGAAGCGGCGTCGAGCCGGTAAGGAACTCTGCAGTTATCACAGGCATGAAGAGTAGAAAGATCGTGCGCCTCGCGGCGGAGACCATCGCACGCACTCCCCCGGTACGCGCTAAAAAGGAGAGAGGAGAATGTGGATACCGCGAGCGGGCATTGATACCCGATATCGCGTTCTATCTTTAGAGGTAATCCTTCTGGCCTGGACTATCTTAATTTCTCGTCCACGGATCCGAGCGTGCGAGAGAAGAATGACGACCTGAAGGTCGGCAAGCCAAGAACAATGTTTTGAACATCGCATCAGCGGTCCAGTATATTTCTCGATTCGCAATTCTTGGAACCTCATGTAGGGTAAATTTTTTACAGTGTCACACCGGCCCTGACGAAGGCTTCCTTCATCCGCGGATCGCCCCTCACCTTGGCGAACAGCGGAGAATATCTCAGCTGCAAGGCCCACAGGACGTGGGTGTCGGCCGCTCTCAGCATGCAGTCGAAGAAGGAATCCAAGTCCCCCTCGCAGAACCTGATGAA
>JASHPA010000033.1 GCA_030038365.1 Nitrososphaerales archaeon | reverse complement strand
GCACGAAAGTACCACTGTAGGTGCCGACGGCTACACCACCCACAATCAGGCCGGCGATAAGGGCGAGCACGAGGCCGGAAATACCGTTCACGAACGTCAGTTATAGCGACCCCAAGAAAAGTATTCCGTCGATTTTGGGAACTTCGCTGACTGCCGAGTCTTTGCTTGGTCAGGCAGGGATGCCGCGCGGCCTGCCTCTCACTCACACTAGCGTCGAGGGCTTCCCCCGCTGGACGGACAATCCTTACCGGTGTCCCGCAAATCATAATAATGCCGCAGGGGTCGCTCGTCCGTTTGAAGCCTGAAGCCGGGATGGATATCACGTCGGGCCTGATAAGGTTCTATAATCTAGAGGACGTCCGCAGGTACATCAAGAACCTCCTCGACGCTTACCAGAGAGAGTTCGACAGGTCATCAAACGTCATAGGGTCGATGCTGCGCGACAGGACCAAGAACGGCCAGGAGGTCATACAGTCCCGCGGGTGGACCAAGGTCGGCGAGGTGATCGTGAACTCCATCGAGCCGGGAAGAGGGAGCATGGAGATCATCTTCTCGCTGCTTAACGAGATGAAGCCAAGGATAGCAAAGACCGAGGAGATACTGAAGTCGTTCGACCTGGTCGAGAACCTCCCCATACAGGAGGACGTGACCTATCTTCTCTTCCTCCACAACGGAGTCCCGGAGAGGCTGATAATCGACTCGACCGTGAAGCGTCCCGAGAAGTACGCCTTCGCCGCCGCTTTCAAGACGGTCTGAAGCGCGAATCCTGTCGCGCTCCCCTCGTTAGCGTGAATACAGATTCTGGACAACCAGAATGGCTTAAAGCAACTAGAAATCAAACCCTCAGGCTAGTAGATGGTAGACATCCAGCTCCTGGTGGAGCGCTTAGAGGCGATTCGACTTTCTGAGAAGGCGACGCAAGACACGGCGTCATCCTATACGGTCAACGTCTCGCTCTCTGAACGCGAGAGGAACCCCAGCTCGCTGACGCTCAACTTCGAGTTCGAGCTGGCCTGCCAGCCGCAGATTGCGAAGATATCGATACACGGGTACACCTCCATCACCGGGACGAGGGACGAGATACAGACACTCCTGAAGCCCCCGGATGCGAAGAGCCCGCCCAGCATCCTGATCACGGTGTACGAGAGGGTCTACGGGATGGTGTATCTGCTGGCCAGGGACCTCAATCTTCCCCACCCCATGCCGGGCCTGATGAGACAGAGCGGCGAGAGCACATAATTTCAGATTACGCCTGAAAAGCTTATAATAGGTTCATGCGTTATCTTAGCCCTTGGAGTCACTGCAGGCCGAAAACGGGCAATCAAGAAGGTCCGGGGTAGAGATGATGTTCGACGTCCTCGCTGTAATCTCGGACGGAACGTACAAGCCCACCCACATCGCTTACAGGTCAAATCTGAGCTGGAACACCCTGAACAAGTGCCTGAAGTACCTCATCAAGAACGGGCTCCTTCACGAGAGCTCCAAATCGAAGAGGCACAGATACGAGCTGACAGAGAAAGGCTTCGAGGTCCTGCAGCTCTACCGGAAGGTGCGGCGCGGCCTCGGCATCTCACGGTCCGAGGATTCGGTCACTTCCCCAGGGACAGAGATGATTCGAGAACTGCTGCTTTCTTAGGCGCAGCAGACCAAAAGTCAGAGAGCACCAGCGTCTGCTCGTTGAGGATCTGCCTCGTCTGCGAGTATCGCTCGAACGCCGTGATGAACTTCTTCCCCTTCTCGGTGGCGCGGTATCTCTTGTCAGGCCCCAGTTCGGCCATCCCCTTCTCCATCAGAAGGGCCAGGTACCCGTTGAGCTGGTGCAGGTTAAGCCCCGCCCTGTACATGATCCTGGTCTTCCTCTCGCCTTCATAGGCCGACCTGATGATTGAATACGCGATCTCGTTGGAATCTCTTCTTCTTGACGTAAGAGGTCTCACGGCTTGCAGATTTTGCAAAAACGAGTAAAGGGTTCTTGGTTTTCCCCGTGAAAACGGGCTGCCAATGTCTGCAGAACGGCGGGCCTCAGGCGTTGTATGGCTGCGAGGACGGCTGGTTTATCGTGAGCGAGATCCTCGTGGTCTCTTCCTCCACTCCGCCAGTCTTGAGCAGACGCGCTATCTCGTCCTTCTCCTGGTTGTTCTTGGTCCTCATCGCGGTGCAGTTCCCGCTGACGACCTCGTACACCTCGTCATCGAGCTCCCCGCACCGGTGCTGGACCTTCGCTTCCACCATCAGCTGCTCGATGGTGGCGGTGTCCTTTTCGATCTCCGCCTGGCGCCTCTCGAGCTCCCTGGTGAACTCGCCCCGCGACTCCTCCAGCTCCTTGAGCTTCTCCGTGTAGCTTGCGTTCATATCCTCGAAGGTGCTCTCCGGTATCTCCCCGTCCTCTACCAGCGACTTGAGCCCGTCTATTCTCTTTCTGACGACAGAGATTTCCCGGCCCCAGCCTTGCGCCTTCACCTTCCACGCTGGCAGCAGCACGGGCCCTCGTTCGCCGACGACGAACTGGTTGGACGGGAATAACCTCAGCACGCCGGAGCCTACGTCCACGGCGATCGACTTGGGCTCGTTGGGACCGTCAGTAGTGAATGCCGTGATGTAACCGACATACCTCCCATAGATGTCTTTCACTGGATTGCCGACGCTGCGCACCAGATCGTCTAGACGCATGGGTCGCTTGTCCGGCAGGTCGTATAAAAGGGTGAAAACTAGGAAATCAGTTTTCGAGTCTGTAACAGAGATTTGGGTTTCAGGCCGAGACCCGGTCTATGGCGATCTCGCAGACGTTGTCGCCTTTGGCTATGCAGCGCTGCTCGAGGACCCTGTGCGTCCTGCCAAGCATCTGGTCGACCACTCCGTTCACAAAGCCCGCCAGCATGTAGCACTGGGGACTGTTCGAGTCCTTCCAGTGAAGACAGAAGAAGCAGTCCCTGACGACCAGCGCGGCCTGTCCCTTGAGCACGTCCCCGCTGTTCAGGGAGATCCTTCCCCATCCCGCCTCCCTGGCGTAGCGGACGATGACGTCCAGGACTTCGGTAGACGGCCTTCCTTCGGCCTCGGCCCGGCTGCCGATATATTTTCCGTAGCTGTATCCCATCCTCTGGAGAATTACCGCCGCGCCTGTGATGAACGTACTCGCCAGCTCGTGTTCGAGCGTCACCCAGGCCATGGAGCCGACCGCCATGACGCGCGTTCCGTCTCCCTGACGACGAATCACGCCCTTTTCGAGGTCAGCTTCGAAGGCCTCGGTAGCTCCGAGCTTCTTATCTTTGCCCAAGTGGCGTTCAGTCCTTTCTGGTAACTGCAGGTTCTGATTTAAGGGTTAGTGGCCCTGCTCGAGTCGTTACGGGTCACTCCAGGTAGGGTTTCCGTGCGGTGACCGAGTGCAGCGGCGGGAAGGACCGGAACCTTATCCTTGAGATGCGCAGGTCTACCATGCCTTCCTCCTTCAGGTAGTCGGCATACTCGCCGCCCCTCCCCGCGTCGATTATCGCCACCCTCCCTCCGCGTTTCACTATCCTGACGAGCTCCTTGATCGCGGCCTGCTGGATGCTCCTGCCGCCGAGAAGGTGTATGGTCATGCTCGACATCCCCACGTCCACGGAATCGTTGGCAAAGGGCAGGCTCCTTGCATCGCTCTTGACGAGCGCGACGTTGTCCAGGACGTGAGCAACTCTCGCGTTCGCCCATACCGACGTCGGGTCGTTTCCCGAGACATCTCTCGGCCTCCACACGTCAGCGCCTACCGCGATCCCGTGGTCGAACCTCTTCGCCGCATCGATCATCATGAGACCTCTGCCGCAGCCGACATCCACCGCGACCTCGGAACCTCCCCAGGGGATCTCCTTCATCACGTTGACTATCTCCCGCGGCTTCCCGAGCCTGTTGCTCCAGTAGATGGAGGCCGTGACCGCGAGTATCATCGCGCCTGCCACGGGCATGCCTACGAGGAAGACCGTGCCCAGCGCGGCATCAGACCTGAAGACGGTCGATGCGACCACGAAGCCGGTGACTATCATGATCATCCCCGCGGCCACGAGCTGGATGAGCGCGCCAGGCTGGTCTACGCCGAACCCTGCCTTTCCCTTGGTCTCTCTTGGTAGGACTATGTCTTTTCCTTGTTTCGGCGGCGTATCGGACAACAGCGTCGCTCCTTTCGTCGGATGTGTAGTTATGCCTTATCGAGTGACAATCTAGTCGAG
>JASHPA010000032.1 GCA_030038365.1 Nitrososphaerales archaeon | reverse complement strand
TTTCGTGATCCAGCTTCCGACGCCTTCGGTGAAGGTCGAGACGACTTTGCTCAGCTGGACACCCCAGGAGAGCTGGGCGCCCATCTTGTTGACGTGCTTGGATAGCTCCCCGTACCGTCTTTCGGAGAGCCGCTCGATTGCCTTCTCCGGTGAGAGCCCCGTCTTCCTTCCCTCTGCGACGTCCCTGATGAAATCAGGAAGCGCCCGTTCGAGGGCTCTGCGTTCCTTCGAGTATTTACTAGCGAGGTACGCTGGGTAGGACGCGCCCACTATGAGACCTATCCCGACGTGCAGGTACAGAGGAAGGCCCAACGGGAGCAGAAGGAAGATTGCGGCAGCAGGGACGGTGAAGATGAAGCCCCTGTACGGCCTGTAGTCCGTATACGGCCACTTGGGCTGGACCGCGTCTATGAGAAATATGAACCCCGCCGAAATGATGGGGACGATGACGAACGCCCACAGATAGAGGGTTGTCAACCCTCCGAGGTTGTGCGAAATAAGTATCTGGATCATGTAGAGCGTGTAAAGTGTCATCCCAAGGATGACTGTGATAGTCAGGTAAGCCTCGGCCATGGTCCCGGTTGTGTCGGTAGACCGCTTCACGGTGGCGCTCTTTGCGTCGAGGATGTCTTTGAGCTTCACCTGTATGTACGCTACGAAGTCGCCTCCGCTCTTTAGAACAGACGTGTACCCAAGAAGGAATTCGGACCAGTTCCTGCTCGGAGTCGACTTTGCGACGTACTCCATCGCGGTGATGGGGTCGTCTCCGAAGACCTCGGTCTGAATGAGGATCCTCTTGGCTTCCTTCGAGACCGCCGGGAAGAGCTTCATCCTGGCTATTCTCTTGAGCGTCGCGACAGGCGATACGCCTCCACCCGCAAGGACTGAAAGGTATCCTATGACGAACGGGAGCTCCGTATCTATGGAGGCAGCCCTGTTCGACGAGCTGAAGCGCGGCGAGTTGAGGTAGATTATGAAGACAAGTGGGATTGCAATCGGGGCGAGCGCGAAGTAGATGATGTGGATGTACGCCACGCCCACGAACGCGATTGCGCCAGTGATCACAGCGGTGATTATCGTGTAGAGAAAGTCCAGCGAAACCAGTGCTTCCGGGGTGAGGGTCATGTTGGACTTCAGGATGGTGTCTCTTAGCGTCGGGAGAGACTCTGTGATCCTGCCGGCAGGTCGGGAGAAGAGGCTGAACGCGAACCGCGCTACCTTGTCCGAGCCCGTCAGCGGGTCCTTCGGCTTCTCGGTGCCTGGAAGGACTATCCTTCCGCTCATTTGGGCAACGCACCTGCAGATACCGGTACAGCTATGCCCTTTGCCTGCAGTTCAGCCAGCGCCCTGTTGTAGACCTCGGTCGGCCGTGTGACGTAGAGCTCGAGCAGAGGAGAGAGCTCCCTGAAGTTCCTGATACCCTTCTGCTGCATCCACTTCAGTATGACCGCCCTTCTCTCTATCTCCTTGAGCGCCTCGGAGACGGGGATTCCACTGTCCCTTGCGAGCCTCTCGAGCTTCGGGCTGTTCTCGTAGAAGGTCTTGAAAGTGTCCGTCCTCACATCCCACTTGAACGACTGGAAGTAGTTGTCCGCACCCAGGATCTCGTCCACAGAGATGATCCTGCGTATGGACCTGAATCCGCCGCCCGGCGCGGGGACAGAAATTCTCCTTACGACGAAGATGAGGTCGAGGAATGGGAGGAAAGCCTTGGGCACGTTCATGGGCTCAGACACGAGCCTCTGGACGGCGGAAGAGGCGTCATCAGCGTGCAGCGTGCACAACCCTCCGTGACCAGTCGAGATGGCCTGGAAGAGGACGTATGCCTCTTCTCCCCTGATCTCTCCGACGACCAGGATGTCCGGCCTCATTCTCATGGCCGCCTTGACAAGGTCGAAGAGCCCTACCTCTCCTGCCTTCTCATCGGTCGTGGCATAGCTCTCTCTTGAGACGAGCGGGGCCCAGTTCGAGTGCGGGATGTTGACCTCCTGAACCTCCTCTATGGTCACTATCTTGGTCGTGAGTCTCGTGAGAGTGAGGAGCGCGTTGAGGAGAGTCGTCTTGCCGGCGCCCGTCGCACCTACCACGATTGCCGTCGCGCGGTTCTGCATGAGGTACCACGCGTACGCGGCCATCTCGTGGCTGATGAGGTTGAGGTTGAGCATGTCGATGATGGTAAGAGGGTCCTCACGGAACTTCCTGATGGTGGCGGTGCTGCCCTGCGGAGATACCTCACGCCTGAAGGTCGCGATGAGCCTGTGCCTCCCCGGAAGGGTCCCCTGCACGATGGGGTACGCCGTGGAGACGTGCTTGCCAGCCTGGTGGGAGAGCCTCGTGATTATGTTGTCCTGCATGTCCTCGTCGTTGATTGTAACGTTGGTCTCGAGGGAGTCGTGTCCCTTGTGGTAGACGAATATCGGCTTGCCGACTGCGTCGATGGAGATATCCTCGATTTGCGGGTCCCTCATCAACCCGTCGAGTACACCGAAGCCCACTAGGTCGCGCTCGGCGAAGTAGATGATCTTCGACCAGGAGGCCGCTGGCACCCTGATGGAATATTTCAGAAGGATCTTGCGTGCCTGCTCAGCGAAGTACTGCCTGGGATTGACCTGGTCTCTCGGGACTGTCAGCTCGGCCTCAAGGGCGTCCAACAGGTACGAGTAGATTGCGGCCTCTGTCTTTGTGAGCGGGACCTCATCAAGGAAGTAACGCTTTGAGAGAAGGGGGCTCTCTGCGATGACCGCGTAAGCAAACGGGCTGTTGACCGGGTACCTCTCCAACACCCTCCAGGTGGGAGGAATGGGAGCGCCGGTGAACGGATACTTTACCTTGGTCCTCTTCAGGAACGGGAATTGCTTTTCCAGCGCGAGCTCTGCCTTCTTCTTCCTCTCTTCCTCCGTCTCTTCCTCGACCGGCTCCATGGCTACCGCAGGAGACGGCGGCTTTACCGGCTTGAGCTCCTGCTTGGTCTGAAGCGCTACCGTCTTTGTCCCAGATGAGGACGAGTTGAACGTCTTGTTCTCGGCTTCGGCCTTGGCCGCCATTGTCGCCGCACTTACCGGGGGCGGACTGGGCTTTTGCGCTGGCACTTCTGCAGGCTTAGCGGCCGTTGTCGGTTGAACGGAAGATACTGCCGGAGGACTAGGGGTGATAATTGGTGCAGGCGCTTTCACGGATGACGCTCCTGGCGAGCTAGGGGTGACAGCGGGTGCCAGGGGTTTCACGGAAGGCACCGTTGATGTGCTCGCGCTTTGTGGAGGATTTTGCGAGACACTCTGGGTTGCCGAGCCTGACGGCTTCGTTGAAGATGCGC
>JASHPA010000031.1 GCA_030038365.1 Nitrososphaerales archaeon | reverse complement strand
CTGACCGGAGGGTCTTGTTGGCCGAACCCAAGCAATCCCGACCTTACGGCCACGGCGGGCAGTTCCGTGACGCTGGCCGTCGATGGTCTGCCGTGCACTTCGGTGACCACCTCAGGCGAGTTTCCGCCGACAACCTCGTGCACTTCCGGCGACAGCTTCCCGCTCTACGCCTACTGGGTGAACGCCCAAGGAGGGGTGACGGAAGTAGGTACGAACCCAAGCTGCAGCTACGCCGCGCAGGAGACGGATGGCGGATACTGCACGGTGACCTTCCAGGTTCCCTCCAACGCCGCTGCTGGAACGGCGTACGCGGTGTACGTGACATCAGATGGTGTCAACAACGCTTACGCAACGGTCTATGTACCGCAGATATCTACCCTAACGACCAACCTGGTGCCGTCAAGCACGGTTTCGGTAGGGACCGCGGTGCACGACACGGCCACCCTGGGAGGAGTCACTGCCACCGCGGGAGGCTCCGTGACCTACTACTATACGAGCAGCAGTAGCTGCTCGGCCACGGGCGCTACGACTGTCGGAGCGGTCACGGTCACCGACGGCGTGGTCCCGAACTCGCCATCACACACATTCTCAACGTCGGGGACGTACTATTGGTTCGCCGTTTATACGGGAGACGCAAACAACGCCGGCTCCACAAGCCCATGCGAGCCACTGACGGTCGAAAACTCCTTCACGATTTCGGCGCCTGCTCTGGCGACCGATGGAGAGGTCTCCGGCGGAACGACTGTTGCAACGATAACGATTGGAGGAACAGGAACTTCGTGCACCGGCGGCACACTCACCACGGTGACCGAAAGCATGCTTGGGTCATCTGGATACACGACAGATGTTCCGGCTGGGACCGATATCTGCTACTCTTTCACCTCGCCCGTCTCAAGCACTTCCACAACGATGCAATACGCTTGGAGCGCGACCGGCGGGACCGGCTCTGCTGCCGGACAGACGGGTCAGGCAGGTTCCTTCACGCTGAACTCGAACAGCGAGGTCACTGGCACCTACGTCGCCCAGTACCAAGTCACCTTCTCGGTATCTCCAACGGGTGATGGCTCCACTACCCCATCAGGTACGAGTCTCTGGGAGAACGCAGGCTCGCTGGCAATTTCCGCAAGTGTTAACTCGGGCTACGCGTTCTCTGACTGGACCTCGAGCACCGGCTCCATCACTTTCGCGAGCTCCACCTCCTCAAGCACGACTGCGACAATAGGTGGTTCAGGAACCATCACTGCCAACTTCGTCGTCACATACACCCTCACTGTCTCCGCCACACCGATAGAGACGGCCTCGGGCGTGAGCGGAACGACAACGATACTCACTCTGACCATCGGAGGGGCGGGAACATCATGTACCGGTGGAACCTCGACCTCGGTCACAAAGACCATGTTGGGATCGAGCGGCTACAGCACAGCGGTACCTAGCGGATCGGATGTCTGCTACTCCTACACGTCGCCAGTCTCCAGTAGCGGCAGCATCCAGTACAGCTGGAGCTCGACCAGCGGAACAGGCAGCGCGTCCGAGGTAACCGCCGTCAGCGGCTCATTCACGATGACCTCTACCTCATCCATCACCGCTGCCTACAACACCCAATACGCAGTGACCTTCGCTGACTCCGGACTAGACAGCAGCGCCACAGGAACCGTGGTGACGGTCAATAGCTCGCCCGAGGGTTACTCGAGCCTTCCGTATGTCGTGTATGTGACGTCAGGTCAGTCGGTGAGCTTCACGTGGTCCAGCCCTGTCTCAAGTTCGACCACCGGAAAGCAGTTCGTCCTGGCCTCGTCGTCGCAAACTTCGCCCTACACTGTGACTGCCCCGATCACTATAACCGGCACGTACACGCCCCAGTACAAGGCCACGATATCCAGTTCCGGCATTGGCAGCGATACTTCGACGATTGCGACGCTCACGGTCGGCGGCACAGGAACTTCGTGCACAGGCGGCACAGCCACCCCTCTCATGGAGAGCCAGTTGCCCTACACTACCGGCTATCTCAACACTGGCACTGACGTATGCTATAGCTTCAACTCTCCTGTCTCGACCAGCGGCGCAACGACCAAACAGTACGCGTGGTCCTCGACGGCAGGAACAGGCAGCGCGTTGGAGGCAACGACACAGTCAGGATCATTTACACTCGCGGCGGTCTCGAGTGTTACGGGTACCTACGTTACCCAGTACCAGATAACCTTCACCGTCTCGCCGGCAGGCGATGGTTCTACCACCCCTTCAGGCACCAGCGTCTGGGAGGATGCCGGCACTCTCGCGATCTCAGCGACCGCTAACTCGGGCTACGCGTTCTCTGACTGGACCTCGAGCACCGGCTCCATCACTTTCGCGAGCTCCACCTCCTCAAGCACGACTGCGACCATAGAGGGCTCAGGTACCATCACGGCGAACTTCGTCGTTCACCACGGCTTCTCAATCGACACCGCTTGCGAGGGGTACGGCAGTACGACCATTTCGGCGACGATAACGACGAGCTCGATGACCTGCCAGGCGAATGACCTGGTCATAGTTGAGGTGTCGATGAGCGACGGAGGTGCGGGCGCCCCGACTGTTAGTTCGGTGTCAGGGGGTGGTCTGACCTGGCACGAAAGGACCGCGGTGAGCATTGGCGGCGAGGTTAACCAGGCCGTCTTCGAGTACTACTCCGTAGTCGGCAGCTCAAGTGACGGACCATTCACGATTACGGTCACCATGTCCAGCATTGCCGGGGGCGGATGCGAGGATGGAACTTGCTATCTCGTTCAGGCGTTTGGGATTGAAGGTGCCAGCACCACTACACCCTTTGATACTAACACCGGGCTGCCCTACTCTAGCAGTGGAAGCTCGGGTGGTGTTCCGTCAGTATCAGGGGTCTCGACTAGCGACGATGGTGACATGATAATAGGGCTTGAGGCTGATGGTTACCATGGGGTAACCCAGACAGCCGGGGACTGTCCGGTGACACCAAGCAACCCATGCAGTATCATCGCGACACACGTCCTGACTAGCGAGGAGTCCAACAACGCGGAAGAGGGCGTGCTCTCGTCAGCAACGACTCTGAGCGGCGCTACCGTGAACTTTGGATCGAGTACCGGATCGGGCGCTGACTGGGTGATGATAGTTGATGCCATTCAGGACCCACCTGCTCCCCTCGCACCGTCAGGTATGGCCTCTACGGCTGACAATGGGTCTGTGAGTCAGTCGCCATTGAGGCTTGAGACCCCTGCCGCGACCCAGCTCTCGCCCGTTGTTCTCCTGTCCTTCGTCGCACCTGCGATTAGGTATCCTGAGGTTCATAGCAGAAATGTCAGTAGAGGTCGTAGTTTCGCTTGAACACGCCATTAAACGGTAACGGAAGGCCGAAGCAGCTCCCCGAGCTGAAGCACCCGCCGACCGGAAAGAGGATGCCCGACGACTGGACCGAGGTCGAACGGTACCCTCTCAACCCCCCGTACTCCTACGCTGTCATCGCCGAGTCTCCCTCGAAGAGCAGCAAGGGGTATTTCGTCGACGAAATCTCCCTCACGCCGGCGGAGGTCCAGGTCTACGCGTATATCCTGGAGACTCTGCAGAACGAGTTGACCGTCCCGCGCAACATCGTCGACCCGCGCGCCTATTTCACGGAGCAGGCCAAGAAGGTCGCAATCAAGTATTCACTCCAGCTCCCTAGGCTGTCCTGGGCGAAGATCCTATACTACGCGGAGCGAGACATAGTGGGATTCGGCCTCCTTGACGGCCCAATGCGGGACCAGAACATAGAGGACATCTCCGTTGACGGAGTCGACCGGCCCGTGCTCGTCTACCATCGGAGATACGAACGGATCCCCTCGAACATCGTCTTCAAGGAAGAGGAGAGCCTGAACGACCTGCTTTCGCGCTTCGCCCACATAGCCGGAAAGCACATCTCGGTCGCGTTCCCCATAATGCAGGGCATCCTCCCCGGAGGCCACAGGGTCATGGCCACCTTCAGGAAGGAGGTCTCGCCCAGAGGCAGTACCCTCAGCATCAGGAAGTTCAAGGAAGATCCCATCACCATCATCGACATGCTCAACGACGGCACCCTGGACCAGCGCGCCGCCGCCTACCTCTGGTTCGCGATGGAGAACCGGCTCACCGCCATCGTGGTGGGTTCGACAGGAGCGGGCAAGACCACCATGCTGAACGCCATCCTCACGCTGCTGCGCACCAACAGCAAGATAGTGACGATAGAGGAGGTGCAGGAGATCAACCTCGCCCATCAGGGATGGACCGCGCTGGTCTCGAGAGAGGGGTACGGGGTCACCGAAGACGGTCCCAAGGGGGTGGGACTGTTCGACCTGGTCAAGGCGGCCATGAGAATGAGACCGGACGTCCTCGCGGTGGGCGAGGTCAGAGGGGAGGAAGCATACGTGCTCTTCCAGGCGATCGCGACGGGCCACGGTGGCTTGTGCACCCTCCACGCCGACGACTCGACCTCCGCCATCCAGAGGCTGGTGTCGAAGCCGATGGACGTCCCGGAATCTTTCATACCCTTCCTGGACCTCGCTGTCACGGTAAGGCGGATCACCATGCCGATTCCCGGAGGGGGAACGCGGTCAGTCCGCAGGATCATAGCGATCGACGAGGTCCTAGGCGTGAACGACTACAACAGGATGTTCACCTGGGATGCCTCGAAAGACAAGTTCATCGACGCGCCCCTCAAAAACAGCAAGAAGCTCTCTAAAATGGCCCGAGACCTGGGACTCACCCAAAGAGAAGCCGAGAGGGAGATACAGCACCGGGGAGTCGTCCTCGCCTGGATGCAGAAGAAGAGCATAAGGAACTTCAAGGAGATAACGGAGCTGCTCCAGGAATACGTCAACGACCCGGAGAGCATGTATTCGAAGGCAACTCAGGAGCTATGGCCCCAGGCCGAAGCCATGCCGGCGCCCACGCCTCAGCCAGTTCAGAATCCAGCCGAGCCTCCGTCAAGCATCGAACCTTCCAGCCCGGTCCCCGTCCCTGAATCCGCAGGGGAGCCCCAATCGTGACAGCGCCGGTCTTCGAGAGGCTTCATCCCGCCCCGCCTAAGCTCACCGCGTTCGACAAGCTCTCGCTGTTCTCCTACATGATGTTCAAGGCTCCCGCGGGAAGGATCGCGCGGATTATGCCAAGATTGAGGACTGAGCTTCTGAAATCCAACATGAGGATAACTCCCACCGGCCTGGTCTCACTGGCACTGTTTGCCACGACCATCTCATGCGTCGTCGATGCCGGTGTCGTAGCATATTCCTTCGTCAGGACCGAGCCACTGCTGCTGCTCGCCGCCCCTTTTCCTCTGGCCGTCTTCATTCTCGTGCTCAACACTCCGAAGCTGAGTCAGGCCAACCGGGCGACCGCGCTCGAAACCGAATTACCGTT
>JASHPA010000030.1 GCA_030038365.1 Nitrososphaerales archaeon | reverse complement strand
TGATCCGATGACATTGGTTGTAAGGCGCCTCGCGATTTTCACGGCCTGCGCCAGAGACCTGTGCGCGTCCTTCTCTATCTGTTTGACGTAGTCGTTGGGAAAGACTGAGATCGGACCGTAGGCCGGTATCACAGGATTCACGACCGTCACGATTCTGAGCTGGGCTCCTGTAGCGGCCGCGATGGCGGCAGCCCGCTTGAGTGCTCGCTTTGCGTTCGTGGACCCGTCGTATCCGAGGAGTATCTTCTCGTATCCTGTCGAGGTCTTGTCGCTGCCCTTCTGACCCTTACTCTTGGGCATTCTCGCTCGTCACCATCACGCCGCTAAGCAGCGGACGCCCATGAAGGTTCCGGCGCAAGATCATTCCCGAGTTTTCATCCACTGCTTACGACGAAACATAGAGGGGCGGGAACCGAAGCCGGGACTGGACAGCTTTCTCGCCGGCCCCTTCCGGAAGTCAAGCAGGACCTGACCTGGTCTCCCCGGGCTGCTGAATCGGTTCCTGAGGTAGTCAGTCTCTTTCTTGCCGAAGGTCTTTGGATGGTGGACCGGCGCGTCGAGTCGAAGAAAGACACCCTGCTCTTGCAGGGAATCAAGTCCGATACCAACCGCTGGCTGGTGATGTCTTGAAGGAATACCCTGCGCTCAACCTGAAGATCCTTGCACGACATGCACAGACACCGAAGAAGGGTTCCATATTGTTACAGTAGGGAACCCTTATGAAAAATCAGGATGGCTGAAGCGGTATGCAGACGAGAGCGAAGAAAGACCCTGACGCGAAGGCCGTTGAACTCCTCCGAGGAGTCCCGATACTGGGGGAACTCGACAAGGAGGCGCTCTCGTCTCTCCTGGCCGATGCCTCCGAGCGGACATTCGCTGCCAACGAACCGATCATCAAGGACGGTTCGTACCTCGCCAACCTCTACATCATCATAAGCGGCAAGGTGGAAGTCCGCAAGAAGGGCTCGCCGATAGCGAAGCTTGGCAAGGGCCAGTTCTTCGGTGAGATGGCGTTCCTCAACGACAAACCGACGGGACGGAGTGCTGACATAGTCGCGGTGGACGAGACGCGTACCCTCGATATCCCGGGACCCGCATGGTACGCTTTCCTGAGACGCCATCCGGACGTGGCCATCGAGGTGATACGCACCCTGGCGGACAGGCTCCGCAACACGGACTGGGCACTCAGCGAACTCCAGAACCTCCCTGCAAAGGCCAAGTGACATACCAGTCCAGAGGGGAAACCGCCGAGGCCGGGCAGCACTCCACGGGCCCGGAGCGGGTGAAACTTCATGAGGAGGAACTGTGACGAGTGGCCGCATGGGGACGGGGTCGGGGTGTTTCCTATGATGAGCGGCTCTGGAAATGGCGGGAAGCCGCCGGCACTGCAGCAGCCGGTGACCAGCCCGATAACGCGCGCAGCAATATTCCTAATCGTCAAGGTCAATGATGGAGATGAAGCAAAGACGGCGGTGAGATCATTCTGCGGTGACCTGCCCAAGCTCCTCCGCGCCGTCGGATTCAGGGACCTCGAAGGGGAGCTTTCATGCGTCATGGGTTTTGGTTCGGATGCCTGGGACAGGTTGTTCGGGAACCCCAGGCCGGCCGAGCTTCATCCGTTCAGGGAGATACTGGCGGGAGGCCGCCACGCAGTCTCGACGCCAGGCGACGTACTGTTCCACATACGGGCCCAGAGCATGGATCTCTGCTTCGAGCTCGCCAAACAGATAATGGCGGCTCTCGGTTCTTCCGTGACGCCCGTCGACGAAGTGCATGGTTTCCGGTACTTCGACGAGCGTGACATTATCGGGTTCGTCGATGGAACCGAGAACCCCCAGGGACGACTGGCGATCGACTCGACGTTCATAGGCGACGAGGACCCTCCGTTCTCGGGAGGTAGCTACGTCGTGGTCCAGAAGTATCTGCACGACCTGGCGGGTTGGGACAAGCTAACTACGGAGGCCCAGGAGAATATAATCGGGCGCAGGAAGCTTGACGACGTTGAGCTCGACGATAGCGTAAAGCCAACGTCGGCACACAACGCCCTCACCACCATTACAGATGAGCATGGTATCGAGCTCAAGATATTCCGCGACAATATGCCGTTCGGCGAAGTATCGTCGGGCGAGTACGGCACCTACTTCATCGGCTACAGCCGGACCCCAAAGACCATCGAGACCATGATCGAGAACATGTTCGTCGGCCGGCCTCCCGGGAACTACGACAGGCTGCTCGACTTCAGCAAACCGGTCACCGGTTGCCTGTTCTTCGTTCCCTCGGAGAGCTTCATAGAATCCTTCGGAGACTAGTGTGAGCCCGGGCGTCGCGGCACGAGTTTCTGGAACCTACCCGGACGAGTTGGTCTCCAGTTGCGAAATCTCGTATGTCAGCATCAGATAGCGCGCCCCTACCGAGGCGTTGACCTGGATGCCTATGTTCAGAAGGAGCGAGCCGGCGGGTATATCGTCGAACGAGATCGTCAAAGCGTCACCCTTCGTTAACTGGTAAGAAGGCTGTCCGCCGAGGGGCATCTGGGAGGTCTGGTACGACTGCTCACTGATCTGGTGATTGCTGGCGGTGTACGAGATAGAAGCAGAATAGAGCGAGATCTTCGTGTCCGGCCTGAAGACCACGGAGATCATAGTGCCCTGGTACGTCAGCTCCGTGATTTTTCCATAGGTGGTGAGGTCGTCTGCCGGTCCCTGCACTTTCGGCCTTAGATAGAGTGCGTACGAGGCCGCGAAGAGCCCGAGCAGCACAACGACGACTACGGCAACTGAGACGAGCCTTCGTGTCTTGAAATCCGACCGCCCCACCTTTCTGGGGCTGGCAACGGATTGCTAGATAAAGTCGCGCAGTTTGAGTACTCCCTCGAAGCGTTCGTCAGTCGAGCGTGGACTCTGTGGTTATCAGGCCGCTTTCCCGATATCTCGAGACCTTCAGACAGCTCCGTCCGAGTACCGTGTCGAGGATTGTCCGAAGGATAAGGTATGAGGACGTGGCACCCGGGTCCTGGTGTCCCTCGCTCTTCTCTGCCAGGTAGCTCGCGCGCCCTTTCTTGGCCCTTAACCCAATCGTGCTCTCCATTCCCTGCCTGGCCGCGTCCACTGCATCTGTCAGGGAGACCGCCAGGTCTCGGTCGCCGCCCTTCGCGGAGGACTCGAGGGAAGAAACCGCCGGCGCGAGAGCGTCCACCATGGTCTTCTCTCCCACCCGCGTTCCCCTGGAAATCTTCTGCACGCCCTCGAGCCCCGCCCGGAAGAACGCCGCAATATCGCGTCCATCGAGCTCAACCTTCCCGGGCACGGCCGTGGCTCCCTTGAGGTAGAGACTTCCATAGAGAGGACCCGTGGCCCCGCCAACGGTCTCCATCAACACCGCTCCGGCCTTCTGCAGAAGAGATGCGGAGTCGGCGAAGGACTCTGCGGCGAGCTTCTCATTGACG
>JASHPA010000029.1 GCA_030038365.1 Nitrososphaerales archaeon | reverse complement strand
GTGTGCATCGACCTGAAGAAGGCCCGTCTAGATCTCATAACGGACGTAAAGGGGACGGAGCTTGCGCTCCAGGGAGACGACCCGGAGCTCGAGAAGCACATAGAGCACTTCTCGGACGGGAGAGGCCTCGACTGCGTCCTCCTGTGCGCCGCCTCGACCTCGAGCGACACCCTGCGCCTGGCGGCGCGGATCTGCAGGGACAGGGGAAAGGTCGTCGTCGTGGGCCGCGTGGGCATGGACATCGAGCGGAAGGACTTTTACCAGAAGGAGCTGAAGCTGATAATGTCACGCTCGCTGGGTCCGGGCAGGTACGACCCGGCGTACGAGGACCTGGGCGTCGACTATCCGTTCCAGTACGTCCGGTGGACGCTTAACAGGAACATGGGTGCCTTTCTGGAGCTTGTGCGGTCGCGGCGGGTCAACGTCGTTTCGCTCATCGGCAGGGAATACTCCCTTCAGAAGGCCGATGTGGCATACTCGGAGCTCGGGACGGTCGGAGGTGTCGCCTCCATACTCACCTACCTGGAGACTGAGCGCCAGGCTGCCGTCGTCCGGCCTTCCAAGAGTGCAACCGTCCCCAATAGGACCTCCGGGAAGATCAGGGTAGCCCTCGTCGGACCAGGGGGCTTCGCCAAGGAGACGCTGATCCCGACCATGAGAGCGAGTCCCGACTATCAGCTCAGGACCGTGGTCTCCTCCAACCCGCTCAACGCGAGCAGGGCGCAGAGAAGGTACGGTTTCGAGAAGAGTACGTGCAACCTCGATGACGTGCTCTCTGACCCAGACGTGGACCTGCTGGTGATCGCGTCGCCCAACAACCTCCATGCGCCGACGCTGCAGGCTGCCATGAACGCGGGGAAGAGGGCGATGGTCGAGAAACCTCTCTGCCTTACCCGGGAGGAACTCGAAGAGATCGAGAAGCTCCAGACGGAGACCGGTCTCCCCGTCGTGGTGGGGTTCAACAGGCGCTACGCGCCACTGGTGCTGAGGCTGAAGAAGATAATGGGGCGCCTCGACGGCCCCTTCGTGATCAACTACCGGGTGAACGCCGGGTTCACCCAAGCGGCCAAGTGGTACAACGACCCTTCCGTGGGCGGAGGCAGGATAATCCACGAGTGCTGCCACTTCTTCGACCTGTTCGGTTTCCTTCTCGGTCAGACGGGACCGGACATCGTGGCGACCGCGGCGGGGGTCAACGGTTCGACCTCCGTCGCAAGGGACAACCTCTCGGTCACCCTGAGGTACGGAGACGGGTCTCTGGCCACGCTCCTCTACATCGCGATGGGGAGCAGGGAGATGGAGAGGGAGCGGATCGAGGTCTTCGGGCAGGGGACCTCTGTGGTCCTCGACGATTTCAGGGAGCTACGCGTCTACGGGGCCAGTCCGGAGGTCGTACGGCCGGGCAAGCAGGACAAGGGCCACTCCGCAGAGTTCGAGGAGCTGGCGAAATCCCTCCGGGGCATGAGCTCTTCCATAATTACGTCGCAGGAGGTGTTCGCGTCGACGGAGTTGACGCTGAGGGTGGACGAGGCCTCGAGGATGACCCCGTCTTCTCAAACGGGTTCCCCCGACAGCTCCGGGACATCCCAAGCCCCGGCCGTGAAGGAGGAGTAACATCTATGCCAGATTCGAGCGCCTTCTCTAGGCAGTACTCCAGGTTAGGGCGCTACTCGAGGTACGCGGGCCTTGGTTTCATCGCGCTGAGCGTCGCTCTCCTGGTCCTCTCGGCATACGACCAGTTCATCCTCTTTGAGATAGACTCGATCGCGGCGTTCCTAATCGCGGTCTTCCTGCTGTTCAGAGATCCAAGGGCACGGGTCCAGGCCGGGGTTCTCGACGCGATTCTGGGGTCGACGGACGAGACGATCGAGGGGCTCTCTGCGCTCTCCGGCGTCGACTTCACATACGTTCCAGCCGGTTCGGGAGTGGAAGGAGTGGTCATAGCCGTCACCGGAGGACCCAAGAGGCGGCAGAAGGCGAACGTCGGCAGCGACCCCGCCCCGCCGCCCCGTGAGCTCATCCCTCCCGGGCGCGGACTTGCCATGCTGTTCGTTCGCGAGATGGGCTTCAGGTCGATAACGCTTGATCTGCTGCGCGATTCGCTGCCCGATGCCATGCGCGAGAGGTTCTCGCTGGCGACTACGACCGAGTTCGTATCGGCAGATGACAGCGTTGACGTGACCCTGCGGGGCGCGTCTACAGTCTGCAGCTGCAGTCCGGCGGCCGGTGAGAAGCCGTCACCGAAGGGTTCGGTCGGATGTCCCGTCGCGAGTTTCGTCGCGGTGCTCGTCAGTGCCGCCACCGACAGGCCGGTCTCCCTCAAGCCATGCGCACGGGATGGCGGCCGTACCGAAGCATGGAAGATCTCCATGGCCCTAGGGGCCGGCACGCCGACTACCCGCGTCCCGGTGGTTCCTGAGGCCGCCCCGCTTCCCGCTACGGTGAGCAAGTAGTGGGCAACTCCACCGCCGGCACGGCCGCGAAGCTGCTCACGCTCGTTCCGATACTCGCTGCCGTCTATTTCTACGACCTTACCGGATTCTTCGACCTGCTGACATCGCTCAAGCAGGGCGCACTCCTTGCGGTAGCGATCTCCCTCTTCGTCTTCGGGGCCGTCCTCAAGAGAAGAGTGCTGCGAACCAGGCTTGAGCTCGCGAGCACGTCCCTGGCATGGGGCCTTCTCTTCCTGGCGCTCGCTGCCGGGCTGTACGTCTTCGGCTCGTATACGGCCGCTCCCATCTGGTACCACTACGAGTCCCTCCTCGCTCTGATCACGGCATACGTCGCATTCAGGATGGGGGCGAGCGTCCTGCGTTCTCTCGCGCCCTTGCTCGCCATCCTGGCGCTCGCGCTCCCGTTGTCCCTTGTCCCGGCCGTTCCGGCCTCCTTACTAGCCCTCGCGCCCGGACTTTCCGGCGAGACCACCCTCACGGTATTCGTCTTCGCCTCGGCCGCGCTGATCCTGGTCCTGATGTCCCTCTACGTGAGGTTCAGGGGAAGGCCCATGGTCTTTCCTCTTGCGGTCGTCTTTGCCGGGGTCGCCGTGTGGGTTGAGGCGTCGTCCCATGCCGGTCTGTCCGCAGAGTTCCTTCTCCTGATCCCTGCACCCCTCCTCGTCCTCTTCGTTCCGCACGTCTTCCGCTTCGTCTCGCTCTCCCGGGGCGCCCCTGCGGCCGGTTGCGGAGAGCACCACCTTCTTCCTGACGGGTTCTGCTCGATATGCGGGTCGAAGGTCGTCCGCGCGAGAAGGGGGGAGAACGTCGGAGTATGGGGACTGATCGCGGTCGTCGTCGTGGCGGCTCTGCTGATCGTCACGAGCGTGCCTGTGCTCGTCATGGTAGGAGGCGTGCCGCAGAGCGCCGTGTACACCCCGCGCGGTTTCACCGACACGATCATCCCCGCGACCCCCTCAGGCTGGCAGGTCAACTCAACCGCTGTCTACGAGAACAACACGGTCACCAGTCCAAACTTCACTCCGGACGCATACGCCATCCAGCAGGTCTTCGTACCCGTCTATCATCCGGAGGTCTCGAACTACACGGTCTCCTTCGAACTGTCCCCCGTCCCTGTCCGTCCCTACTCCAACATCTCCTCAGCATACGCCAGCATCATTTCGGGGGAAATCCCTGGCTGGTCGCAGTTCGCGGACAACCTGACGACGCTCGGGCCCTTCCAGGGATACCTGACGGGCTACGTCGGCCCGAACGGAACAGTGTTGATGTTTCAGGGACAGGCTCCCATGTCCTTCCTGAGTGGGGACCAGGCGCAGCAGTACAACGTGGGCGTGGGGTTCGTCACGCTCTTCAAGAACTCGAATGCCAGCGCGGACACGACGCGATTCCTCGCAGACCTGGACGCGTTCTGGATCTCGGGGTTCAACACAGACAATTCGAACTCGGGCTACACGAGCTTCCTATACACACTCTACCTGGAAGCAACCCCCACGGTCCCGCTGGTTCTCCTTCTGTCGTCGATCGCAGCCATGGGCTGGGTGGCATACCGGGTGAGCTTCTACGACGACCGCCTCGACCGCTTTCTCACTCTAGCGGCCAGCCAGCAGGGGGAGGGCTGGCGTGAACTCTCGGGTCTTGTGGGTCTGTCTCGGCATTCCGGGACGGGTCGAGAGGTCGGGGCGGCGGAAGGTGACCACGGTCCGACGAGCGCCGAAACGCTAGACTCGACGCTCA
>JASHPA010000028.1 GCA_030038365.1 Nitrososphaerales archaeon | reverse complement strand
CTGTACAACCCGTATAGGTCCAGCGAGGCCTGCACGTAGGTCCCCGGCGGGGGATTGAACGAGGGAGACGACGACTCCAGAGATTGGGCGGTAGTGCAGGGACCCGAACAGTAGAAGTAGAGAGTCGCCTCTGCTCCGGGAGCAATCGTAACAGGGTCCGTGTAGGGAAGCGGAGTGGCTCCGTCGCCGGTCGAGGTAGGAGGCCCGTTCACTATCCAGTAGCCCTGTGACAGGGGTTCGCTGAACGGGTTGGTGCTTGAGCAGTGTCCCTCTGCAAAGAAGAAGAAACCTTCCGTGCCCGATGCTGTCTGGCAGGTGCCCTGAAGCCAGAGGAACGACTGCGGGCCAAGCGTTATGCTTCGCGTTGGGTCGGTATTGGTGAGTGTTATCTGGAAGACTACGTTGACACAAGAGGGGTTGGCACCGAATCCAAAGAATCCACCCGAGGGGCAGCTACTACCCGCCGTAGCCATCGAGAGCCCGTATCCATAGTAGCCACCTACGCTCACACCATCTCCCAGGCACTCGGGAGCGGACTCGCTCGAGCTCGCCTGGTTGCAGCTGGTGAAGTAGAACTTGAACGAGCCAAGGACCTCCGCCAACGAACCACTTGACCCGCCGTTGGCTACTATGACAGTGAGAGGTTCGCACGGGCTCGTGACAGGGCCCTGGTTGTTTGCGTCGCCACTATAGACGGCCTCCCAGCTGTATGAGCCGAGGACGGTGTAACTCTCCGAAGAGGACGGAGGTACGCTGGCGTCGGTGACGGTCACGGTGTTCACCAGCGACCCTGAACCGGAGCAGACGCCGTTCGTGAAATCGTAATACGAGACTGTCCCGCCGGCGGTAGGAGTCACGTAGTGTAGGGAGGCCGTATCGTATACCGGCTCGCCCTGGCTAGCGGTGGTTGTTGAGAGGGAGGTGGTGACCGAGAGACCCACTGTGAGAGGCTCACATGGGCTGGTGCTTCCCGCATCCTGGGCGTCACCGCTGTAGACGGCGTACCAGTAGTAGACGTTCTGACTGGGGAACTCCACTGACGCCGAGGTAGCGGAACCGTCAGCCAAGGGATACGTGTTCCCTGGCCCTCCCACCTGCGTCGGGCTGGTGGTTGGACAGGAGCTGTCCGTCGAGTAATAGAAGGTCACAGTTCCCCCTGCGCCTGGAGCAGCACCTGTGAGGGTAGCCACGTCAGAGACGGAAGCTCCCGGCACTATCGAGGAGGAGGAGAGCGTGGTGGTCAGCGTCGGTGAATACTGCACGACCAGTGTTTCGCAGAGACTTGTTGCACCGGCGTCATTCGTATCCCCGCTATAGACGGCGTCCCAATAGTAGGTGCCCGGGGTATCCTCGGTAACTGAGGACGACGTGGCTGTTCCGGCGGAGACCTGGACGGGCGTCCCAACCGCTGTGCCCCCATTTGTGAGGGCGTCGACGCAGAGGCCCGTCGTCGGGTCGACGCCGGAGAAGCCGTCATAGAAAGTGACCGTCCCACCCGCGTTGGACGCTGCATCGCTCAGGGTTGCCGTATCGGTGACGGTGGTCGGGCTGGTAGGTGTTCCCGCGGCAAGCGTAGATGATGGCGAGAAGGTGGTAGCCACAGTCGGCGTTGCAGGACTAACGGTGAGTTCCTCGCAGGCGCTTGTCACCGGTCCGACATTGTTCGAGTCGCCGCTGTAGACAGCATTCCAGCTGTAGTCCCCTGCGGTCGTGAATGTCTGGGGGGATGAAGGAGGCACAACCGACCCGCTGACCGTGACTATCAGGCCATTCTCCGTGGTCGGGACAACCAAGGGCGGCGTATCACAGGCGTCCTGTCCGACGTAGAAGCTGTACGTCACCGTCCCGCCGGCGTTGCTCGTAGCCCCCGTAAGCTTGGCCGTGTCCGTTACCGGCGTGCCAACCGTCACGGAGGATGAGGGCGAAAGATTGGTGGTAACCACGATGGGGTTTGGTGGCAATCCTGCAGGCTGTACTGTGAGCAGTTCGCAAAGGCTCACAGCCTGCGGGTTGTTCTGGTCCCCGCTGTAGACCGCGTACCAGGTGTAGCTGCCTGTATTCGGGAAATCGACCGAAGTCGATGTGAATGAGGTGGGGCCGCCGTTGGACAGACTTGTCGCCCCAGCAGATTCAACCCCGGGTTCGTCCGTAGGGCATGAACCGGTGCTGGGACCCTGGCCGGGGAACCAGTAAAAGGTCACGGCGCCGCCAGCGTTGTACGTGATCCCGCTCAGGCTTGCAGAGTCCGTGACCGACTCGCCGGCGACGATTGTTGCGGAGCCGAGTGCCGTGGTCAGCGAGGGCGGGGTGTAGGTGACGCTGAACACGCTTCCCCTCTGCGTAACGACCTTGATGACGACGCTCTCGTCAAGACAAGTCGTCGCCGTTGAACAGAACTGTACATCAGTCGGTTGGGCGCTCGTAGTCGACCCGGAGTTAAGTACGATGTTCACCTTGTTCATTTCGGGTGCAAGGGGGTTCCCGGAGGTATCTGTAACGAGGACTGTCGTGATGTTCGCCGGCTCTCCTCCTGTGTTGGTCGGTGTGAACATCAGGTATCCCGACGCGGAGGTGGCCGGCGTAAAGGTCATGTCGACCGACGCCGCGAGATTGATGCTCTCTCCCTGCTGATTCTGTATCTGGGCATTCCTGCTCGCGAGTGCCTGCACATAGGCCTGGTCGTTCGTGTTGACCCAGAGGAAGTATCCAGTGCCGACGGTGAACAGTATCACGAACAGGATAAGCCCGGCAATGATGCCAGCAATTCCTCTTCGGGAGCGAAAGCGGGAATGGCGGTGCATCAGGACCCTCCCGTGTACACAGAGTAGTACGTCACATCATTCCCGTAGACGCCTAGGACGTTCACGTCATAGGTGGTTCCGGGAGTCAGCGAGCAACCGGGCGGAAGGTTGAGAGTAACCGCGGTCGGGCTGCTTCCAGGGGGGACGCTCACCGAGGAGAGGGCTGGCGTTTCGAGGGATTGGAGAACGGAACTCTGGATGGCGTCGGTTATGCCGCCTTCAACGCAGAAGCTCCCGCCGGAGACTGTCTGGGTAGCAGTCGAAGATGTGAAGCCAGGATACGCGAGATCCAATTGTGTCTCGGCCCCATCGTAAAGCGTAATCTGCGACACCTGAAGCGCGACCTGACCGTTGTTGTAGAGCCACACCTCGATGGAGTTGGAGCCGGCGGGGAACGCCATGTTGACTACCACGAAGTTCTCGTTCAGGAAGTTCACGGTCCCACCCACGGCGGCCCCATACTGCCGCTCGTTGGTCGCCGCCTCATCGTTTACGTAACCAAAGAGAGCCGCGCCCGCTATGAGGGTGATGGCTATGGTCAAGACGGCACCCTCGACCTCGGATACCCCGTGGCGGCGCCTGGCGCGGTATCTTTTATTCAAAAAGTTGAACATCTCAAAAGATGCTCAGTTCGTTATATCCGAATTGAAGTTCTGAATCAGGAAGATGGATTTGGAATACTTATCATCTCTTTTTGAAATCAGGAGAAATGTATCTAATCTTTGGGAAGTTTATGCACACTCCGTCCGATTATATCGTGTCGTAGAGCGAAAAAATTCGTCTGCACGAAGAAACGTAAGAGCCCGTTCGTGGCCGAGACGAAGCATGAGTATGCTTCGCAAAGCTGCCGGGTCGAAACCCGCGGTCCCGACACTTCTAATGGCATTCGATGCCAGGGCCTGAAAGAGCAGCCATGGACGACTGGACGTGGATTTGAAGCGGTGACGCTGACCGAGGATATGGAGGTAATGCTGAAGGCGATTGCGGGGGTAGAAGAGTGAATGTCGCTAAACTCCGGTGTTACCATCAGCGCTGCATGTCCGCGCCAATCATGACCTGCCCGCGCGAGGAACTGACGGAGCTGACCGGAGGGACTTGCGGGCATTTTTGTAGAAGAGCAGCTAGATTGAGGCTTCGAGTCTAGAGTGGTTCGAAGCCTGGTCTGGAGGCCAAGGTAGCAGGTCACAAAATTCGACGGCCATTTAGGATGGACCCTTTCAGACCCAGCTAAATTATCAAGAGGACTCCCCGGGAATCCCGGAGTTAAATAGCGGAAAAGCCGTTAGATGATAGTTGGGAACCTCAAAAGGTTTCGTCAGAGAAGCAACCGGCCTCGTCCGGGACTTCTCGGCATTCGACGCGTTCATGATTGGCACGGCGGTCGTGCTTCCCGGCATCTTCGGCTACTCCTCCGTCATTGGGTTCATCAGCGGCGCAGACCCGGGGGCGAACTTCGTCCTCTCGGCCCTGTTCGGGTTCGCAATAATGGCCCCGCTGGGCCTGGTTTACATCCTGATGGCAGGTATGCTCCCGCGCTCCGGTGGTGACTACGTCTGGATCTCCCGGACACTCAACCCAGTCCTCGGTTTTCTCTCTGGGTGGGGTCTGTGGGTATCCATCATCGCGATCGTTGGACTCGATGGCTATCTGACTGGGACGCTGATAGTCCCGATATTTCTCGTGTCGTTCGGCGCGACCCTCTCTAACTCTTCGCTTATCTCGGCCGCAGCTCAGGCGGGCACTCCGACGGGGGCATTCCTGATCGGTCTGACCATGATAGTGCTCTCCTCGCTAATCATAATCCCCGGGGCGAAGGCATTCAGCCGGATTCAGACCGTGCTCTTCGCGCTCATCATGCTCGGCACTTTCGTCTCCTTCGGGGTGCTCCTGAGCTCGACACACCAGGATTTCGTGAACGCGCTTACGGGCTTCGCGGGGACGACCATATCCTACAACGGCGTGATTAGTCAGGCGCAGTCGGCCGGATGGTCTTTCGTCCCGGTAGCTCTGGGACCGACGCTCACCAGCATCCCTCTCGCCGTGCTCGTGTATAACGGCTTCAACTACTCGGCGGCGGCCTCCGGCGAGGTGAAGAACATCAGGAAGAGCATGCTGATCGGCATATTCTCCTCCCTGGTCTTCTCGATGGTACTGACCATCATCGGGGTGACGCTGAGCCTCAATATACTCGGCTACAACTTCATCCAGGCGTCTTTCTTCCTGGGAGGTAGCTTCCCGTTGCCCGCGCCACCGTGGATGCCTCTGTTCCTGACTGCGCTGAACCACAACCTGGCGGTCGTCTCTCTGATACAGATCGCCTGGCTGGTCTGCATCTTCTGGAACACCGCGGCCTTCCTGCTCGTGGCGACCAGGTACGTTTTCGCCTTCTCCTTCGACAGGGTCCTCCCGGCCAGGCTCGCGGACGTGAGCCAGCGCTTCCACTTCCCCGTGAAGGCGAGCGTCCTCAACTTCGTCGTCGCGGCCGTCTTTCTTTTCATAGCGTCCTACACTCCCTGGCTTGGGCTGTACCTCAACTCCGTGACAATCTGGAGCATCCTTTGGGTCGTGGCGAGCATAACCGCGATAGTCCTGCCCTTCAGGAAGCGTGACCTAGTGAAGGTGCTTCCGGGGAGTGGCTGGGCGGTGCCACTCCTGTCTATCATCGGCATAGTCACGCTGCCCCTGATGCTCGCGAATCTCTACTGGTCGGTCACGACGCCGGCGATAGGACCCTCGACTGTCCAGGCAGACTCGATACTGGCGGTCATTTTCATCACGGGTCTGATCATCTACGTCCTCAGCAGTTCCTACCACAAGTCCCACGGCATAGACCTCAAGGCAATCTACGCCGAAATTCCTCCCGAGTAGGGACACTCTTCCACACGAGGCTCGCTCCACGCCGGAACGGATATCGTTAAGATGAGGTAACCGCGCTGGGATTCTCCCCGGGGTCTTGGTGTTTCCTCATGTGGTTGCACCAGAGCATGAAGGCATGATAGCTCGTCCTGCTGGGAGAACCGGTAACTTTGTCCGTGCCAGACGGGTCAGCACCGGCGAGGCAAGAGCGAGAATTGGCGGCCCCGTCAAGTTACAGAGCATTTTTGGCTCCGGCAAGGTATAAATCCATGTCATACCAAAGTATAGCTTAGAGTTATACATGCTCGAAGAAGAGATGACCGTCGGGCCCAAGGGACAGGTGGTGATTCCCAGGGCGATGCGCAAGGCGCTGAATATTCACCCGGGATCCAAGGTTGTCTTCAAGCTTCAAGAGCATCACGCCATCGTCGAAAAGCAAGAGACGGATTCTGTCGCCGTCTTCGAGAGAGTGGCGCGGCGAGGAAAGAGTGTACGAAACATTTCTCCTCACGAGTATGAGACGGAGTTGGAAGAAAGGGAGTAGCCTTCGATTTACCTCGACGCCAACGTGTTCGTCGTTGCCAACCTAGATATCGAGACCCTTGGTAACGATGCCCGGTCAATTTTGAAAAGTGTCCAATCCGGCGAGCTGGAAGCGGCTTCCTCGGCCCTATCCTTCGATGAGTTGGTCTGGGCGGTAAAGAGGAACAGAAGTCCAGAGGATTCCATGACGGCTGGGGAGGCATTTCTGAACATGCCCAGGCTAAGGCTCGTTCCTGTGAACGGGGATCTTCTTGCTTCGACGCTGGGAGTCATGAGGAAGTATCATCTTGATCCAAGAGATTCCATTCACGTCGCCTCGGCTTTGGCCGAAGGCGCCGAGACGATTGTTTCCGAGGACAAGCACTTCGATAGGGTGAAGCAGATTAGAAGGAGAGATATTCGTGGCTTCCATGACTAGGCCAGCCGGTAGCAAGGAACTTGAAAAAGTGGTGTCGTGGCACGGCTTGCCCAGTATGCTTTCACGTCGTGGAATTAATCTGCCACGTTTGAATGCCGGTGCTCCGCCCCAGAGACCGCCGGGAGTTTGTCAGGAACTCGACCGCAGCACGGTCAGAACCCGAATCCGAAGACCCCGAGAATATCGGTCACGCCTGAGGGATGGATCGTATCGCCGATGAACGGAACCCATCATCCCTTGGGTCCGTGATGACCTTTAATGTAGAAGAGGGTGATCGGCACTAGGCTCACCATAACGAGGAATAGATACGAACTAGATAGTGCGGTGGACGATGACTTCGTTGTTGATGTGGTCAGGCTCGGTGTGCTGATCACCTGGGTCGCCTGAGGATTCACTACAGAGACCGTGCCATCGAGGTTCGGGACATAAAAGAGGCCGCCATACGGGTCGTACGCTCCCTGCAGTGGAGATGGGCCGACCTGGACATTCCCCACCGTAAGCCCGCCCAAGACGACGGAGACCGTGTCCGAACCCTCGTTCGAAACGTACATGCCAGCATCACCGCCGAAGACCGGAGGCTGGGGGTCACTCTGGACCGTAGCCGTGCCGTTCACAAAGGGTATGACCGGGACGATCTCTTGACAGGCAGGCGGGCAAGTCGTTGCCGTTGACGATGTGTTGGTCTGGGCTGCCGAGGGAGTTATGGCTCCTCCGAGCCATGTGAGGATTAGGACGATGACAACAAAGGCCATAATCGGTTTACGTCCCATTAGCAGCGTCGATGAGGTATCGATTTGGCAATAAGGCATTTGAAACCGGTCCGCATAAAGTTTGGCATTGCCGCCTTTGGACTGCCGAAATTGTGTCATATTCCTCGTTGGAAACGGACGCTGGTTGGTTCATTACAGGCTACAGAGAGTCGAGTTGGATCTGTCTGCGCGTACCTACATTGCGATGGTGATTGCAAGGGAGTCATGAGATGGCGGCCCCGACGGGACTCGCTCAAACAATCAGGCGAATGCACGGGATGACAAGGGACGAGAACAATTCGCGGGAGAAAATCACGACCATGGAGGTCAGGTAAGCCTAGATCGCTTACTTCACTGCGGGTGATACGAGCAAAAGCATGACGAAGCAGAGACATTCCATGTCCTTGGTGGGTAGATTAACGCCAAACTTGATACTCATCCGATCCGTGAAGAAATGGATTTGTTTCAATGCGTCGGCGATGAAGGGATCCGATTCAGCGGGACAAGTGCCTTTGCGCTCCTGTATAGGAAATAGCCCACGAGCAGGAAGAAAAAGCCGG
This sequence comes from Nitrososphaerales archaeon, assembly GCA_030038365.1. Lineage (GTDB taxonomy): Archaea > Thermoproteota > Nitrososphaeria > Nitrososphaerales > Gagatemarchaeaceae > Gagatemarchaeum. The sequence goes on along the minus strand of JASHPA010000028.1, from coordinate 16 downwards.
TCTCTAGAGATTCACC
>JASHPA010000027.1 GCA_030038365.1 Nitrososphaerales archaeon | reverse complement strand
GCGAACGTGACCGTGATCGTCGATAATCTCGAGAGCCGAGGGTACCTCAAGCGGGTCAGGGGAGAGAACGACCGCAGGGTCGTCAGGGTCGGGCTCACGCCCAAGGGAAGGACGCTCTGGGAGAAGATTTCCGCGGCTCACAGAGCGAAGGTCGCCGAGCTGATGAAAGGTCTCTCGGCCAGGGAGCTCCGGGAGCTGACGGCGCAGACGGGCAAGGTGAGGGAGAGGATTCTCCGGACGACCGGGTCCGAGCAGAAGGAGTAATCCATGGAATACAAGTGGATCGCTCTCACCAACACGACCCTGGGGACTATACTCGCTGCCATAGACATCAACATAGTGCTCGTCGCGCTGCCGTCTATCTTCCGTGGGATACAGATCGACCCGCTCACCTCGTTCACCTACCTGCTCTGGATCCTGTTCGGGTACAGCATAGTGACAGCGACGCTGCTTGTGTCCTTCGGCAGGATATCCGACATCTTCGGCAGGGTGAGGCTCTACAACCTGGGCTTCGCCGTCTACACCGTCGGCTCGCTGCTCCTGTTTCTGACCCCGGGAAAGGGGGACACGGGGGCGCTGGAGCTGATAGGCTTCCGGGTCGTGCAGGGCATAGGAGCCGCCTTCATCTTCTCGAATAGCGCGGCCATACTTACGGACGCGTTCCCGCCCGACGAAAGGGGGAAGGCGCTGGGGCTCAACCAGGTAGCCATCCTTGCGGGGTCGCTTCTCGGTCTTGTCATAGGCGGCGTGCTGGCGACGTATGACTGGAGGTTCGTCTTTCTGGTCAGCGTCCCGTTCGGAGTCTTCGGGACCATCTGGTCGCACTACAAGCTCAGGGAGCTGGCGACGATCAAGAAGGGGCAGAAGATCGATGTGCTCGGCAACATCACGTTCGGCTCCGGCCTCATCATACTTCTCGTCTCTCTCACCTACGGGCTCGCGCCCTACGGCCACTCGACGATGGGCTGGTCGAACCCGTATGTGGTTGGGGGTCTGGTCGCCTCGCTGGCCCTCCTGACCTCATTCCCCTTCATCGAGAGGAGAGTCCAGGACCCGATGTTCCGCCTGGACCTCTTCAAGAGGAGGATATTCGCGGCTGGGAACCTGGCAGACCTCCTGGCGGCGCTGGCCAGGGGAGGCGTCTCTCTGATGCTGATCATACTCCTGCAGGCCGTATGGCTGCCCCTGCACGGAATCTCCTACGCGGACACGCCGTTCTGGGCGGGCATCTACATGGTTCCCTTCTCGCTTGGGATCGTCTTCATGGGGCCTCTGAGCGGGTATCTCTCAGACAAGTACGGGGCCAGAGGCTTCTCGACACTAGGGATGGTCGTCGCAGGGTGCGCCTTCCTCCTCATGTCGACCCTGCCGTACGACTTCGATTACGTGACCTTCGCGGTGACAGTCTTCGCGATGGGCATAGGGTTCGGTATGTTCTCGTCTCCGAACGTGACCTCCATAATGAACTCGGTCCCGCCACAGAACCGCGGCGCCGCTGCGGGGATGAGGACGACGCTCCTGAACACGGGGTCGACGATAGGGACCAGCATCATCTTCACGATAGTGACGCTGGTGCTGTCGGGCAGCCTCCCCGGATATCTTGCGACCGCAGCCGCCACCGCCGGAGCACCTCAGCTCGGGGTGTCGGTCTTCCAACAGATACCACCGACGTCGGCGCTCTTCGCGGCCTTCCTGGGTTACAGCCCCATGCAGTCCCTCCTGAACTCGCTCTCTCCCGCCATTACGAGCACCATCAGCCCCGGCGCGCTTGCAACGCTCACGAGCAACTCATGGTTCGCTAACGCTTTCGCCCCCGCGTTCATGACGTCTCTGAGGACCGCCATCTACCTCAACGCGGGCTTCGCGTTCACGGCCGCCCTGGCTTCGGTAGTGCGCGGGAAGAGATACGTCTACGGGCTCGAGCCCGAGGAGGAGGGGCGGGTTCCGCAGCCCGTGGCTGGCGCGCCGCGGTCGACGAACGCCTAGCTGAGCCTTACTGTCTCTGGCGGAGATGCTACTGGAGTGACGACGACGGCGGTCCCGAATGCGATTATCTCGTCCATGGTCTGGCCGATCTCTGTCGAGTCGAACATGACGCTGATGACAGCGTTGGCACCGAGGGCGGATGCGTGCTCGCCGAGCCTGTCGAGCGCCTGCTGCCGCGCCTGAGTGGCCATCTCGGTATACTCATTGACTTCTCCGCCCTTGAGCGTGCGGAGGCCGGCCATGAAGTTACCACCGATACCCCTGGTCCTCACCGTTATTCCGTAGGTCAGACCCAGGACGCGGTCAATCTTGTATCCTGAGACGTAGTTCGCGGTGATAAGCATCGGCTTGGAGGGCGTCGACATAAGTCAAGGGCGACGCGTACGGTAGAAAAACATTTTCTCGGTTGGGTCTAAAGCCGAACACTGATGCACATGCTTGCTATCGCCAAGCCCATCTGCGTTCCATAGGCAGGAAGAAGCGGTTCAGGGTTGCCCGACAGCGCCGCGCACAAGTCGCTTTTGCTATCAGCGTGGATTGCCGCTCAATATGTGATGCCGCTTGGAGAAGACCGCATCCGATATGAGCCCGACGATGTCAAGCCAGCCAAGACCCAGCGCGAGCTCGCTCTGAAGGCTCAGGGGTACAAGAGGCAACCGCCTTCCACCCGGAATGTACGTATAGGTGACCTCGAAGTCCAGCGGGTCTCCCCAGTCCCACTCGGCCACCTTGAATTGTTGGTCGCCGTAGACCTCCACTTTTGTGCCGTCCACTGTCAGCTCGGCGTAGTGGCTCTTGACGTAGACTGGGAGCATCCGCCCGTCGATGTCGGCTTCCCTCGCGAGTTTCTTCTCGGCCAAGGCCGGCGCAAGCGTCCGGTACTCTTCTAAGGCTGCCCATATCTCCTCGCAGCCCTCCTTTGTGGTGTTAATCATGATACGGTCTGCTTGCACATTCACACCCTGCATTATCTCTCCAGCTTCGCCGCCCACAGCCCACTTCGCCTTGATAGAGTCCGAAAGCTTCTCTTCTACCTTCATCACAGCCAAGAGAAGAGGACGGCTCAGGATTACAATCTCCTCCGGCTTCGGTGCCTTGCCTGGGTAAGGATCGATCCTCGGAGCCTTCTTGTCCGCCGGGAGGTTTAGCATTTTTGGCCGGACACCCTGCTTGGCGGGGACGATATTAGCTCTTCGGATAGATCAGTCAATGGCTTCCTCGCAGCATGGACAGTCAGTGTCGACTCGGCGCTAAACGTGGAGGGATGCTAGGTGGAGAGTTACTCGTGGGCGGCCTTTTGTGCTCCGTAGCAATTGTGAAGCGTGCCCTCTAGGTGCCGGACGCAGAAGTTCTTCTGGCAGACTGTACATTGCCATACTTGCTCAACCGGATTACCCGCACCACAAGTCTCGCAAATGTAACTTCTTTTTGTCTCGCGAGGAGCCTCTGATTGTTTCTCCGCCATATCGGGCGGGGGCCTCGGGGCCCTTCAAATCGTTATCGGTCATCTGCGCGACTTGCGACAGGCAGGAGTTCGTCGGCCCCGTTCTCTCCGGTCGATGGCCGCAACGGAAGAGACACCAGTACAGCGATGGATGTCTAAGTGCCTTCGCTATACCAACGCGAAGTCATCGGCTTACCAAACGCTCCGCCACAATGATGCGCCGGCGGAATAAGATGGTACAAGCAGAAGTTCATGTTACAGTACGAACACGCGAAGACCGTGTCGACGGGCTTCTCTTTGCCACACAACTCGCAAATCTTCTTTGGTTGGGCCGGGGTTGCAACGGGGTCGGGTCCCGATTTTACGTCAGGTTGGGCATGTATCATTTCAGCACGCTCCTCTTGCGCCATGATATCGTTGCACGACGCGGAATCAAACCACACCCCTAGTTAAACAAATCCATCGCCTTTGCACGCGTGTAGGCCAATCAGCTCCAGACGGAGCATCCGGGATGCGGTAGGGGATGACAATACCTCGATATTATCCTTGAAGAAATTGTCGGTTGACGGATACGAAGGGAAGAAAAAAGAAATCCTTGGGAGGCGCCTAAAAAGAGGCGCCTCTCCATCTGCTCTTGTCTTGCGGCTGCCTACGCCGAAGTGGCCAGCTCGCCGGGGCTCGCGAGGTACTTCATTATGCCCTCGGCAGCCACCTGTGACTGCCCACCCGCCTGGTGTGTTCCTGACGGTGTGGTGTTCCCTGTGGTGTTGTTGACCTCGCCGGCCGCGAAGAGATTCGCGCACGTCCAAGACTGCTGATACTGGTTGAAGGTGGATGTGGATGAGCTGAGCCCTAGTCTATTGCCTCCCCTTATGTGGTGACCCCACCAGTCGTTGTGGTCGGTGTAGGGAGCAACGATCGTAGTCCCTCCGCTGGAGATGTTCTGAGCCTTCAGCGAATTCAGGATGCTCAGGAATATCGTGTTACCCGGCGAGGATGCGAAGTAGGTCGCGCCCTGGTACGGGTTCGGCGTCCATTCGTGCGTGATCCTTGGTAGCGGGTCGCCCCATATGTCGGCGTAGTGAGGGTCGAGGTCCCACATGTTTAGTGTGTTCGGAAGGTCAGGGGGCATTCCACCGAAGCTGACACCTGCGGCGCTTCCACCCTTGTTATACCTGCCTTGGAGGGTCTGCTTGTACGCGCTTCCCTGGCTACCTGCGGTAGCAGCTCCGGCTGTGCTCAAGTTGCTAGGACCGCCTCCCGAGAATCCTCCCGCGGATGTCTCGACACCTCCTATGAAGGAAAGTCCCGTATGGTCGAACCCATCCTCCATGAATTCGAATATGGTGTAGCCTCCACTTGCGTTTCCGGCACTTATGGAGTTCAAGCCCAATCCTGGGATGCTTCCGCTGGGGCCTGCCGTCCCTGAGAAGGGAAGGTATCCGTTCGAGTAGCCACGTCCCACCGTGCCTGTGACGGTGGTGGAGTTGTATGGCGTGCCGACTCCTGAAAGCAGCATGTTCCTGACCTGGTTGCCACCCCATAGGCCGTTGAAGAACACGGTGCCCGGCTGGATGTGGATGTTGCCCGCGGCGTCGTAGTAGGTCGCAGACTCGATGAGACCGGTGCTGGCGTTCACGTTCACCCTGGTGATGTCGCTGTTGAGTGCCAGAGTCATCTTCCCTGTCTTCAGCGCGGCAGGGACGGTCCTGAAGTTGGAGTTTGCCTTTGCACCTGTCTCACAGACGAAGTTGCAGGACGCTCCGCACCAACCATCATAGACGCACTCGTTTATGGAGACGCCGTACCCGTTAACATACGGGGCTGAAGCCAATGAGTTGGTCGTGTGGAACACGTTGTAGCCGAGACCCTCCATGATTCCCGACCAGTAGGTCCCTAGGGGAGTATCCGGATGGCCTGGTAGTGGATAGTTCTTGCTCATCGGCAGAGGCGTGCCGGGTACCACACTGCCGCTGGCCATGGCTGCACCCGAGCCGTTGCTCCCTGCGGTATTACCGCTTAGGCCGAAGTTCTGCTCCCAGGTCGCGAAATAGGGCTCGTAGAAGGCGTAATCGCCTGGCCAGTCTTCCACGTCGTTGAATGGGTTGACCTCATCGAGGTGGTCAGCTCCATATCTGCTTGCATCCATCGAGGCTGTCTGGAAGCTCCATGGACC
>JASHPA010000026.1 GCA_030038365.1 Nitrososphaerales archaeon | reverse complement strand
CGGCGATGGAGGAGATGAACACGCGCTATGAGGCGGATAGGAAGGAGAAGGAGATGCTCGCGCTGAAGGAACTCACGGGCATATACGAGAACAAGGGCGAACAAGAGAGACCTGAGATATGGATACTGAGGGGCACCGCGCAGATACTCTCGCAGCTGAGAAGCCTCGTGCTCGACTGCAGGAACGAAATGCTGATCGCCATGCCGACGGCGATAGCCCCCTATGCAGAGGAGATAGTCGCTCTCCTGACGGCACTGAAGGAAAAGGGGGTGAAAATCGAGATGCTAACTGGAGAGGACTTGGAGAAGGAGACATTCACGCTCCTGAGCAGCGTGGCTGACGTCCGGAGACGGAAGACCCTCTACGGGGGAGGAGTCATCGCAGATTCGAAGCAGGTGGTGCTGCTCCTGGGAGGAGGCGAGACGGAGGCGTCGGCCCTGGCGATATGGGCGGACCATATCGGGCTGGCAGGCTTCGCCAAGGACTACTTCCAGATGCTCTGGAACTCCGAGGAGACTAAGAGGAAGTAGGAGATGATCAGGGACGAGACGTCGGTCGTGGAGAGACTCGTCACCTACCTTGGCCTCTCCGAGGACGAGGCGAGGACGTACATCCGCGCCCTCAAGGAAGGTTCTCTGCGGGGAGCGGGGGCGAAGTCGCTCCTGGCGCGCGGGATGGTGATACGCTCGGCGGACGAAAAGGTCTATCTGCCGGTGCATCCGAGGCTGGCTTTGTCAAACTTGTTCAGGTCGCGCGGGGACAGGATGTCCCCGGAGATGAGGGAGAAGAGGAAACTGGTCGACAAGCTGACCTTGGAGCTCATACTTGTTTACGAAAGGAGATCCGGCGCGAGATGAGCCAGCAGAACCACGAGCACGAGATAGTCCTGTTCGGCATGGTCAACGTGAACAGGGACAACTATCTGCAGGGGACCGTCGACGTGTGGAGGTGCCGCAGCTGCAAGAAGCTGTTCTGCGACGACAAGAGGTACGGCGAGCCTCTGAAGCCGAGCGTGGGGTTCGAGCAGGTCCCCGACGACGAGCAGTGGGCGATCCTGACGTGCACGGACATCAAGGAGGTCTACATGATGAGCCTCGGCGTGAAGCCTGGGAAGACCCTCGTCCACACGTGCAAGAACGGCGCGAAGCACGAGTTCGTCGTCAAGAACGACTGGACGATCGACCCTGACGACGGCGAGAACGTGCACAGGCTCTTCCTCGTGAAGGACCACATCAACGGGACCATCGAGGCAGGGTTCTACAAGCTAAGGATGCTGAAGTAGGGCGTTGCTCGTCAAGAAGCTGGCGGGTGTCGTCGATATCGTTCAAGCCGCGATGATCATGGAGTTTGCTTTTTTCACGATTCCTTCGGGCTCGTGCGTCGGGAATTGCAATGGGCTTTCCCTCTCCAACCCTATATGGCCCTTCTTTCTCGTAGGACTCCTGCTCGTCGCTGACGGGGCAGTCTCTCTCTTGGAGAGATGGCCTGCGTTTCCGGTAGCAATCATCCTATCGCTGGCTACAATCGCGGAGGTTGTCCTAAACTGGGGAAAGATCGGAGGAGAAGGCCCGGTATCTTTGGAGTTGTCGGCTGCAATCGCGCTGGTAACCGTTGTCCTAAATGTCAGGGCGCTGATGGCTCGTCCTCCCGTGTCGGAGGAGAATCATCCGCTAAACCTCCCTGTATTCGGTTAGATTCTGAGCTGTGTAAGATTGTGGGCCGAGAAAGACTTCTCCAATCGTTGCCTCAGCTGCTGTAGCTCTATCCCGTGATACTTCGTCAGTTTCGAGTTAAGCAACGGGAAGGCGCGCTTGGCCACGCTCAACGCCACATCGGGCTCTCCCTTTTGTTCATGCACGAAGGCTGCGCATACTAGGATGAGACCCTGAAGGAGGGTCTTCTCCTCTCCCTTGCTTACCCTCCACACCGACTCTAGTACTTCATGAGCCTCCCAGAATCGCTCCTTGTTGAATAGCACGACCGCCTCCTCGACAGCCTCTTCCGAGGTCATCGGCCGGGACGGTTTCTGCAAGTCCCTGTAAAACTCAATCTTTCCGAGAGGCTCGACGGCCGCCAGAAGAAGGTCAAAATCCGCGCGCGATGGGACGAAGACATCCACCTCTATCGCTCCGTAGGAGGTCCTCTTTGCGTTGACAGCCTTGCCACCAATGCTGGACGTTATGCCTTTCAGAATCCGCACGGTCGGCGCGGGCTCGGCGGTCGGAACTATCCTCAGAAGGAAACGCACTACGTCTCGTCCTTTGCGATTATGCCTTCGAGAAATAGCTTTCTGGGAATAGAACGTGGACGTGGCGTTGCGCGCGGTGACCGCATTAGCCCGAATGGCCTCGTGATTGGGATCTTGATAGCAGGGGACGCTAGATTAGCTCCTTGAGATTTTTTGTGGGTTCCCTACTCAAGATCTATCTCACGACATCGATCGGGCAAATTCGGTCATCACCCACAGTTATTGTTGCAATAGCCATTTCTTGAGTCTTGCGCATCTCCGTCATAAATCACGGAAGAGCTGACAAGCATGACCTAGAGGGATCTGATGATTGTCTGACTGAGTTCCTCGCTCGCAGCTGCGTATGATTACAGTCGAGCATGTGACTTGAGTCCCGCTGACTCCCGGCAACTAAACCCCACAACGCCTAGCAAGGAGACTCAGGTAGCTACAGGCTCTGACCCGTGGAACTGCATCCAGGTCCACTTTCCGCCGCGTTTCTCGAAGACGGCGGTCAGACGGTAGCTTCCCGAACTGTCGCCCTTTCCCGTGCGGATACGGACGAATCCTGTCGCGAACAGCCAGGCGACGGCGCCCGAGGAAGAGACGTGGTGCGATTTCCACTCCCATGATGTTGACTCGTCACCACCGAACAGGCGAGTGTAGAGGGCGCGGAGGGCATCCGGACCGACAGCCATCTCCCAGTCCCAAGACCCGAACATGCTCACGTCGGAGTCCCTCGCAAAGAGTCCGAGGATGCCTTCGAGGTCTTTGGCGGCGAACGAATCGCTCCACTTCTTGAGCATTCCGAGGACGGCGGTCTCTGTATCTACGTCGGCGTTCATGGGTGCATCCCACGACCGGGGTCGGATATGAGTTCGACGTGGACTCTGACCAGACTACGCACCTTGTCGCCATCGGCAACATGTCCCTATCTTCAATTCCCTCCTGAGCACCTCTTACGACAAAGACGGGCACGTCCTTTGCTCAATCTGGGTGCACGAGTCCCAGTGAGCCAACAAGTTAAACGGAGCGTCGACATGAAGGCTTCAAATATGGGCGCCTTGAGCTCCCGATTGGTTCGGTATCGGCATTGGTGGAGATCGACGTCACGTGCCATCTTGAGGCATTCAGAAGATTCCTCATCAACAGCACTTGCAGGAGTTTCATACCGGAATCCTATCTGAGGGACTCTGAGGTCTTCCCGGAGAAGGAAGCCGACCCCGGTTCGATTTATATCGAAGCCGCCGACAAGGTCACCCTGAAGAAGATCAGGGACATCTCGTTCATCAACGTCAAGGACATACTGGGGATAATCTACACATCGAAGAGTGGCAACAGCAAACTGAAGTGGCGCCAGATGAGGGGGCCCGTGGGAAGACTGACGGGAGAGGCGAGCACCAACAGCCTCGTCAACCTCTCCATGGCCAGGATCATCACGCCGCAGGACGTGGAAGATATAATGAGACGGAACGGGATAACCTTCCCGCCGGAAGAGAGGGAGCAGAGCTCGGGCGAGCCTCTCGAGAAGCCGATGGAGGGAGAGGCGCTGGAACAGGAACGGCATAATGGAGAGGACCTCACGGCCGGAGAGCTTGACCGTGACGCCGGCGAGGAGCAGTGACCGCTCTTGGTGCAGGTGAGAGTCTACAGGATTAGCAGCGTCACCGACCCGGTAACGGGACTTCCAGCCAAGCAGATTGAGCTCGTCGAGGTGAAGCAGCGGGGCTCGCAACCCTACGGGATGGGTGATGAGAGCAGGATGGTGCAGAACATGGTGAACCAGCTCCAGTCCATGGGGCTCGTGCCGCAGGTACGCGAGATGGTCTTCCCGAAGGTAACCATGGTGCTGACGGAGAGCGAATATGACATGCTCGGGATAAGGCTGGACGTGAACGACATCTTCGAGCTCGAGATTAGGAACGGCTCGCTGACGCTGAAAAAGTCTACCGAAGGCGTCTAAGGAACTTCTGTAACAACGTAATTATAACTGCAGGTGTGTCAGCCGTCCATGGCTCACCTTAACGTAGGTGACATCGCCCCGGACTTCGCCCTGCCGTCACAGGAGAACGAGACCATCCGCCTGAGCGACTTCGCCGGCAAAAAGAACGTCGTGCTCTACTTCTATCCCAAAGATTTCACGCAGGGGTGTACGGCGGAGGCGAAGTCCTTCAGGGAGAACTATCGGACGTTCGAGGATAGCAACACCGAGGTGATAGGAGTGAGCTCGGACACCATCGAGACCCACCAGAGATTCTCGCAGCAGTGCGGTCTTCCCTTCAAGCTGCTCAGCGACTCGACCAAGAAGGTGAGGGAACTGTATGGGGCGAACTCCGCCTTCGGGATAGCGGGAAGAGTGACCTACGTCATCGACACGCACGGGATAATCAGGTTCGTGTTCTCCTCACAGCTCCAGCCGACAAGGCATGTGCGTGAGGCTCTGGACGCGCTCAAGGCCGAGGCCGCGAGGGTCCCGTCAACTACCTGACCACCAACACGCTGCAGGGCGCGTGGGAGACGAGGGCGCTGGAGACGCTCCCCATCAGGAGCTTCTTGAACCCGCTCAGACCTCTCGTCCCTACGACAATCACCTGGATCTTCCACTCTTCGGCATAGTCCGTTATCGACTCGACCACCG
>JASHPA010000025.1 GCA_030038365.1 Nitrososphaerales archaeon | reverse complement strand
ACGTGGATGTAAGTGCGGTCGCCGGGAATTTATGTCTTCGCGTTCAAATCTGTAACAAATCGTGATTGCCCGTCCCGGAAGGCCGGCTTTAGCGGATACCATCAGATTAGGAGTCGCAGACCGACATTGCTGATCCAGCATGTTCCGTCCCGATTCGCGAGAACCGCGATGTCGAGAGCGTGAGACGGCGATTCCCTATATCAGCCGCGAGAGGTACATAGGTCAGTCTGTATCTCGGCTTCTGGGGAGAGATTGGGTCCTCGCCTCGAACCTCCTTGTCTAGGAAGAGTCGTGCGACTCGACTCGTTCCCAACGCATTGCCCGAGAGTATCAGAGGAATTGGGTTCTTGAAGTCCTCAACGAACATCTCTTGCAGTGCTGGTCGCTTATCCTGCGGGTGACTGGTCGCCCGCTTCCTTCTTGTTCCTCCTTGCTGCCCTGGTGCGAAGAGTGTAGAACGCCTGAAGCTGGGGGATAAGCTTCACCCTCCTGCTTGAGATCGTATAGCCCGCCCCAAAGGCTGCGCAGAAGACAGCTGCCCTTCCTCCAAAGCTGAAACCGGCTATTGGGAACTCGAAGGGGGAGGAGACGCATAAGCTGTGAGAAAGGAGAGCGTGATTGTGCAGAGCTGCCTGAACGAGAGCGTAATGAAGCCGAGCGACAGGTACCTTCCTCTCCCACCATGGAAGATCAGGCCACCAGATTGATTCAGACATCGGTCTAAAGCAGCCTGAGACCTTAAAACAAGTGACAGAGCTTCTCGTAATAACTTCAAATTATTCGTAGAGGGAGGGATCCCATGTTCGATATCTGTCCCTGATTGCGGCCTTTGGACGCCAGAGAAATCAGTGGCAGCCGACGACGGCGACGCCACTGGAATAGGAGGTCGCATCTCACGTTCGTGAATGGGTTTCGACCCGGCTTGGAACTCAGGAGCCCTAGAAGGCGCCACAGAAGCGTTGGGCTACGTGAGCAAGCTCAATTCAGAATTCGGCTCCGCCTCTTCCCGTTAGTCGAGCGTTTCTTGTCTTTTGGGCCGAACCCGACCAAGGTTGTATGAGCTCTAGAAGCGCAAACACCCTCAGACAGACCCGCGAGAGGATAATCATCCTCCTCGTCGCGCTCTCGGTCCCCTTAATCGTCCAGTTCTTCATCTACGTACTGGCGAGCACGGCGGGAGCAACCTCCCTCCCGGTCGTGGGATACGGCATAGCAGCCTGCTCGACGGCCGCGTGCACGGCCAACGACGTGAGCGCCCTCTGGCGTCGAACGCGACATCTTCCACTGCGAGGAGCAAGAACTGCGAGGGTCACATGCCCCGTTCGAACGAGACGGATAGCATACATTTGTCTCGGAGGCTGTCTCCTCTCGTTCAGCTCCTGAGATGCCCCGAGCCACCTCAACCCCCTTCGGGCATGGGGTCTCCCGTTCCGTGTTGCCGTAGCATCCTCCAAGACCATCCCGTAGGCGCATCGAAGGTAGTAGGTCGCAAATCGCCTGATTGTCTGCTTGACTGGCATCGTTGAGAAAGGCTTGGTGGTCTTAAAACGAGGAAATGAAGTTCAAACTCTCGGTCTTCTTACCTTTCGCTAGGCTGATTCACTCCTTGTTTGAAGTTGGATGTTTCCCGGCGAGCGGAAAGATTTGATTAACACAAATGATGAGATGCCGATTAAGAGGAGTAATGCGACTAGAGAGCCCCATCCTTCGGCAATGCCGGGTGCAGGAGGACATACGCCAGGCGCGATAGGTTCTGAGCTCATGCAGGGAGGAGCGAAAACCCAGGAAAGCCAAGCCAAGATGCCCAAAGGCCCGCCAATCACACCTATGACTGAGGCGAGTCTAACCCAGCGCAACGCCGACGATTTGTATGTCCAGTAGGAGCCAATCAGGACTACTGAAGATATGGTGACAAGAAGGACGAGGACTGCTAGACCCGAAAAGGCGAACACGTCTCTCCATACTCCAGGGCCGGAGGAGGTGAGGTCGAAAGAAGGCACCAACCCAATCCAAGCCGAGATGCTCGCCAGACCGGCTACAATCCCGCTGGCAGACGCGAGTTCGAGCTTCCAATTTCTCAAATCGAAGAGCCTCGCCCGACGATTGACTGGTTCCTCCCTCGCGCCTTGCTCATGCTACTTGCGTCCACGACCTAGATATTTCAATCCCCGGAGGCTTACACATCTTCTCCTGCAAGAAGAGAAGAGTTTGTGGCGCCAATAATTCGGACCAGCAGGAACCCGGGGGTATACGGAGACGCCGAATCATTCATAGGAAGTGCCGCGCACATCACCGTAGGAGCGATGCCAGCGTAGTCCGGCTGGCCATCGCCAGATACCAAAAAGAACTGCCCAGAGCACCCTATCTCTGCCGGCAGGAGGAATTGACCCACAGATACGTCATATGTTCCGTTCGTGCCGACGTTCGCGGTTATCGTATAATTGATCTCTACGCCCTCGTTCTCATTCGCAGGTCCACCTATCATCACGGTAGAGTGCTGAGAAGCGATGGTAAAGTCGGAGTTCGTCATGAACAAGGAGGAGTTGGCTGGATTCCATCCGAAAATTTTGATCACCGAGTCGGGATTCAGCGGCATGGGAGCGGTTTGATTGTAGTAAAAGTATCTGACGCAAAGCGC
>JASHPA010000024.1 GCA_030038365.1 Nitrososphaerales archaeon | reverse complement strand
TGTATCTCGTAAGCGAGCGTCATGGCGCCCAGCATCTCGTTCCCGTTCGCACCCTCTTTTTCGCCGAGCGCCAGGCAGGCGGAGAGGTTGTCGCTGGGATGAGCCGGTTCCTTGGACAGGTAGGTGTCGTTGAAATCGAAGTACCGGACCATTATGCCGTTGACGAAGGTAGCCATATCCGGGGTGACCCGTGATTTTCTTCCCAAGATTGTGGAGACACCGTCGCTGCCCGCAGACTCGGCTACCTCGCGGCCTATCTTCACCGGCTTTTCGTTGTAGGCTCCGATGGCACAACCCAGGCTGTCTATCAGTCTCTTCTTCGCCTCGAGCCTGGTCTCCGCGTCGAGGTTCTTGCTCCCCACTGAGAAGACATATTCCGCGAGCCGCTCAGCGATGTTCATCGCTCAGAGCCCCCGATGTTCGGTCTTCAATGTGTCTCACGCCTCTGCGAGCTTTCTAGCTGCTTCCTCGACGCTGAGCCGATGCTCGGCAACCTTGTCGACGAGGAGAGGGATGTGTTTGTTAACCCTCTTCTCGAAAGCGTCCACCATTCTCCGCTTCGCCAGGTCCATCATAATACCTTTGATGCTCCGCAGCCTCATCTCTTGTCCTTCTGGCGAGAGAAACTTCGTCCGTACCTTCTCGACCGCCGCGAAGAGCACATCTATCCCTTGGGAATTGAGCGCTGAGACCTTGAGGACAGCGGGACTGCGACCCTTCATGCCGCGGACGATTCCAAAGAGATTGATGACCATAGCGTCGGCGCCCGTGAGATCGGACTTGTTGACCACGTAGATGTCCCCTATCTCCATCAATCCACCCTTCGAGACTTGGATGTCATCTCCAAGGCCCGGCATCGTGACCACCATCACGGCGTGGGCGACGTTCATTATCTCGATGTCGGATTGCCCGATCCCGACAGTCTCAACCAGGATGACCTCTGTCCCTGCGGCATCGAGAATCTGGATGACCTCGGAGACGGCGCCAGAGAGCCCTCCGGACCAGCCTCTTGATGCAAGACTCCTGATGAAGACGCCCTTGTCGAGGGTGTGCTGGACCATCCTCACTCTGTCGCCCAGCAAGGCACCTCCTGTGATTGGGCTGGTGGGGTCGACCGCTATGACACCTACATTGACTCCCTTTTTCCTGTACTCCGAAACGAGTCTGTCCACCAGGGTGCTCTTACCGGTGCCCGGCGGACCCGTTATCCCAAGGATGAAGGCGCGCCCGGTCTTCCTTCCGAGGACGGCAAGGAGCTTGTCCGCATCCTTCTCGCCGTTCTCGACGAGCGTCATCGCCCTCGCAATGGCCCTCCTGTCGCCCTTCAGCACACGGGCTGCGAGGGTATCATCTTGCAATTTTTTCGTCTGCAGGCAAGAAATTCTTCTCGAATTAAACCTAATCCCCTGTACTAATATTCACGGACAATACCGTGCAGCCTTCGCGCTTGAAACCAATCACGTGGACGGTGAAGTATTCGAGCACTCCAGGCCGAGGAAAGAAACCGGGGACCGTCGTGGTCGACGATTCCGACCGTGCGAGGCTTCGCTTTTCTGCCGTCGCTGGGTGTCGCAACGAGACGGAACTGTTCCTCGCGCTCGTGGCCGCCTTCTCGGCTTCGGAGGGGATAAGGAAGGACACCGGAGTGATCTCCTGGGTGCGATGGCCGAACATAATCGTGATCAACAATGCGACGGTAGCGACTACGACGGCATCGGTGTTCAGAGAAGGCGATAGCTCACTCGTCGAGCTCCGTTTCGGTATTAACATCTCGCCAACCGGAGACCCTGGGGAGGGTTCTCTTTACGACGCGATAGGCGTGAATGTCGACGCTTCAATCCTTCTGGAGAAGATCCTCGAATCGCTCTCCTGGATGCATGCTGGCTGGTCGAACGATATGCACCCCCGGGTTCTGCAACGGGTGAAGTCGATGACAGAGACTGTGGGGCAGCCTGTCCGGGTCTCGTATGGAGGTCAGAGAGCCTCCGGCCGCGCGGTCGACATAGACCATAGTGGCCGGCTGGTCGTCTTGCTAAAGGATGGGAAGCATGTGGCGCTCGAGGACGGAAGCGAACTTCTCGGCTCCTGAGGATATGCTTTATCTGCCAGACTGTAGCCGTCGACCTCTCTATGCTTAACTCGGGCGGAGAAGTCTACTGGTCCAAGAAGGTCCGGTCGACGACTGCGAAGAGAAAATCGAACGGAAAACTCTTCGACGACGCGGCGATGCAGGACGTCCGCAGGGGAGTCGAGCAGTGGACCAAGCAGATTCTGGAACCTTGGACAGCCAAGTCCGGCGAGTCCAAGGGCGGCTTCCAGACCGCGTCGGGTATCCCGTTGAATCCACTTTACTCGCCCGAAGACATCAAAGACGAATCATACTCTGATCTGTCTTTCCCCGGTGCCTACCCCTTCACAAGAGGCGTGTATCCCTCGATGTACCGCGGCAAGCTTTGGACGATGAGGATGTTCTCAGGCTTTGGGACCCCGGAGGATACGAACCGAAGGCTCAAGCTCCTGCTGAGTCACGGCGAGACAGGCCTGAGTATAGCCTTCGACATGCCGACGCTATATGGGTATGACGCAGACCACGAGAAGGCGCATGGGGAGGTCGGAAGGTGCGGTGTCAATGTCTCCTCACTACGCGACATGGAAGTGATTTTCAAGGGTATACCGCTCGACAAGGTGAGCACTTCCATGACGATAAACGCGCCGGCCTTCGTCCTCACATGCATGTATGCCGGTGTCGCGAGGGTGAGTGGCGTCCCCCAGAGCGTGCTGAAAGGAACAGTTCAGGCCGACATGCTGAAGGAGTACATAGCGCAGAAGGAGTGGGCATATCCACCCGAAGCCCACCTCAGGCTCGTCCGCGACATGATGGTATATTGCACGAAGAACATGCCCCAGTGGAACTATGTCAGCATCAGCGGCTACCACATAAGGGAGGCTGGCTCAAGCGCTGTTCAAGAGCTTGCCTTCACCCTGGCGGACGGGTTTGGGTACGTTGAACTCGGACTGCAAGCGGGCCTGAAGGTCGACGACTTCGCTCCACGCCTGAGTTTCTTCTTCAACTCCACCATGGATTTCTTCGAGGAGATAGCCAAGTTCAGGGCAGCAAGGCGGATATGGGCGACGGTCCTGCGCGAGAAGTATGGGGCGAAGAAGACGAGGAGTCTATTGATGAGGTTCCACACGCAGACATCGGGAGCATCGCTCACATGGCAGCAGCCGTACAACAACATCGTCCGCACGGCGATAGAAGCGCTCGCAGCGGTTCTGGGAGGGACGCAGTCCTTGCACACGAACTCTTTCGACGAGGCGTGGGCGCTCCCCACAGAAGAGGCCGTCCAGGTGGCGCTAAGGACCCAGCAGATTATCGCCGAAGAGACCGGAGTCACGAACGTGATTGACCCGCTGGGTGGTTCCTACTACCTTGAGTGGCTGACGGAGCAGATGGAAGAGGAAGCGTACAGGTACTTCGAAAGGATAGACAGAGCCGGAGGCCTCCTCAGCGCGATAAAGTCCGGCTATCTTCAGCGCGAGATAGCCGAGAACTCATACAGGCTCTCGAAACGCGTCGAGAGCGGAGAGGATGGAGTCGTTGGCGTCAACAAGTATGCGACGAAGGAGGAGGCGCCGATCAACACTCTCAAGATCGACTTCAAGTCGCAAAGGAAGCAGATGGCGCGCCTGAAGAAGGTCAAGGCCGAAAGGGACAACGAGAAGGTCAAACAGCAGTTAGAGAGGCTCCGCAGGGCCTACGAGAAGCCCGAGGCGAACGCAATCTATCCGATGATGGATGCTGTCATGTCCTACGCGACCCTCGGCGAGATAATGCAGGTCGGGAGAGAGATTTTCGGGAATTGGAAAGAGCCGCTGCTTATCTAGTGGTTGTCCTTGCCAAAGTCGAAGACCATCCAGAGTGATAGGAAAATCAGGATTCTGGTGGCCAAACCCGGCCTGGACGGTCACGACAGGGGCGTGCTCGTCCTTGCAAGAGCGTTCAGGGACGCCGGAATGGAGGTAATCTACAGCGGACTTCTCCCCACGCCTGAGCAGGTGGCGCAGATGGCCCTCGACGAGGATGTCGATGTGGTCGCGCTATCGCTGCTCAACGGCGCGCACATGACTGCATTTCCTCGTGTGAAGAAGATCCTTGAGCAGAAGGGAGGAAAGGACATCGTCGTTGTGGGAGGAGGGATAATACCAAACGAAGACAAGCCGAAGCTACTGAAGCTCGGCATCACGGGACTGTACGGTCCGGGGACATCCATGGACGAGGTCATCGCCCACATCAGGGAGAGGGTGCGGAAGGAAAGGTGGACATGAGATGCCCCAAGGATTCACCGACGTCTCGGGAATGCGCTTCGACGAGACGGAAGAGCAGAAGATACTCCTCGAGCAGGTGGACAGGGTCTGCAAGGAACTGAGACCGATAGAAGACCGGTGCTACCTCGAGCATCGGCAGAATGACGAGGTCAGGAAGCGTTTCGGGTCCGCGCACCTTCTTGGGCTGCCAATCTCGAAAGAATATGGGGACGGTCAAGGTGTCGACATGGTGACCTACGCCCTCGCCCTTCAGCGCATCGGAAGAGAGGGAACCTGCGTGAGGACATTCTTTTCCGGTCACGTCTCCCTCGGGATGCTCACCGTGCAGAAGTATGGAGACGCAGAACAGAAATCACGCTACCTGACGCTCGGGACGAGAGGAGAGAAGGTGATGGCCTTCGGGCTCACCGAGCCTGGTGCCGGGAGCGACCCTGCATCCCTCTCGACGTCCTTCGAGGAGAAAGATGGCGGATTCGTCATCGACGGACGGAAGATGTGGATCTCCAATGGGTCGATTGCCGACTCGGTGATTGTCTTCGCGTATCCCAAGGGGCGGAAGGAAGGCATGTGCGCTTTCATCGTCGACGCTGAATCTGACGGGTTCTCGGCTAGCCCGATAGAGAACAAGATGGGACTCTACTCCTCCGATACAGCCGAGATTCTGCTCGAGGGCTGCCGCGTTGACAAGGGCAGTATGCTGGGGATCCCGGGCAAGGGGCTCTCCGTGGCCTACTCAGCGCTCATGGGTGGCAGGCTCAGCGTCGCCGCCGGGTGCGTCGGGGTGACGCAGGACTGCCTCGACGAAGCTGCACAGTATTCCTCGATAAGGGTCCAGCACGGCAAGCCTATCGCAAAGCACCAGCTCGTGCAGAGACACATAGGGATAATCGCCGTGAATCTCGAGGCAGCGAGATGGCTCACGCTCTATGCAGCCTCACTCTATCAGAGGCACCTGGAGGACCGGACTGACATGACACTACGGGCCCAGGCAGACATCGCCATATCCAAGGCGAAATTGTTCGCCGCGAAAGCGTCGTTCGACGCTGCAAACAGGGCCGTCCAGGTGTTCGGGGCCAACGGCTACTCCATCGAGAACCGGCCTGCCAGGCATCTCGTCGACACCAGGGTCTGCCAAATCTATGAGGGCACGAACGAGATACTGGAGCAAAAGATAGCCGTCTCCGTCCTGGGAAAGGATTTTGAGTCGTATTCGTAGAGACAGAGGACTTCGGCAGAAGCCAAGACTTTTGGCCGCTAGAGCTTGAGGGAGATAGAAGCGCTGGTGCGCGACTTACCTCATAACTTCCGAGAGGGAAAGAGGGGTCTTTGCGGCGTCGGCAATCCCGGTGTGACCGTGAGCTGCAGTTAGACTATTTTGGCCTTTCCAATCTATTTCGGCACGCGTCTTTCTACCGCGGATTCCTAGAGCCTTGCTGTACAAAGACGTGTTTCAGAACTGTCTTGCGTCTACCATATGGTAAAACAACACTGACTCGAACGATGACGAGACTCTCTGATGTCAGACCTCGGTTCTCCACATCTAGGCAGCGCGGCATCAGCGGTGTCCTCGTGGGAGGAGTCGTAATCATAGTAGTCATAATCATCATCGCCGGTGTTTACTATGCGACAACCACCTCTCACAGCTCCACGACGAGTTCATCGTTCACAACAAGTTCCATTAGCACGGTTAGCGGCTTGAGCAGCACAAGCATCTCGACGGTTAGCACAGTCTCGACCAGCGCGACGAGCATCACGACCAGCTCATCCACACCCACACTACCGTCCACTCTCCCATCCCCATCTTCGCCTATATCGGAAGCGGGCTCCTCGTTACTCTACCCTCTCTTCCAGCTCTGGGCCGCGAATTTCACTGCGACATATCCCAACGTCAAGGTGAGTACAGCCGCCGGAGGGAGCGGAGCAGGTCAGAGCGGTGTAGAGGGAGGCACGATCAATATCGGAGCGTCCGACGCGTTCCTGACCAATTCAGAGGCCTCGGCAAACCCCGGCATCCTCAACATAGCGGTGGCCGTATCGGCGCAACAGGTGAACTACAACGTTCCCGGAGTCCCGCAGACGACTCATCTGAATTTCACAGGTAGCGTCCTGGTGGGCATATACAATGGCTCGATCACCTACTGGAATGCACCGGCCATCAAGGCTCTCAACCCTGGAGTCGCCAGTCAACTTCCGGACCAGCTGATTGTCCCGCTCCATCGCTCGGATAGCAGCGGCGACACAGACCTCTTCACGACTTACCTCTCGGACACCAGTCCTGACTGGAACACGAGCGTAGGGGCTGGCACCAGCGTAAGCTGGCCTTCCGTTCCCTCCGCTGAAGCCGAGAACGGAAATTCGGGCATGCTCACAGCTTGCTCTCAGACAAAGTACTGCATAGCATACATCGGGGTCAGCTACCTGGCACAGGCGACGACGGATGGGCTCGGCAACGCAGCCCTTGAGAACCAGGCCGGAAACTTTGTCACGCTGACGACATCGAACGTCGCGGCGGCGGTCAACGCCCAGTACGCCAGCACACCCGCGAACGAAAGATACTCACTGGTCTACAGTCCCGGCGCAACGTCCTATCCGATTGTGAACTATGAGTATGCCATGGTCAACAGGGCTCAGAGTAGCCAGACCTTGGCAACAGATATTCAGGCGGTGCTTTACTATGCAACTCTACCGCAGTACGGAAACTCGGCGTACTTCCTCGACAAGGTGGGATTCGTCGCGCTGCCTGCTCCAATCGCCCAGCTGAGCTGGGACCAGATTGCAGAGATAACCGGCTGATGAGCAGCCCCCTCAGTAGGGAACTCTGCACCCTCCAGGCATGCCAGAACAATTCATCATCATCGAGAAAAGAAATGACCACTTCCCCCTCAAGATTGGCATGAAACCACAGACATATACTTGCTTCGTGTGTGGAGACGAGTTCGACACGAAGGAAGAACTGGATGAACACATCAGAGAATCACATCCAGAGATGGCCGACACGGTGCCGAGCCACAGCTCCCTCGAGCCCGAAAGAATGACTGGCACCCCAAGCCGGGCTCAATAGACGCGGAACCCACGGAATGCAGATTTCGGCTGAGCAACGGAGAATATCGCCTATTCTGATTTTTGACATCATCAGGGCGACGTGAGAACAGGAAGAAGAGCGCCCTGGCCGAGCGGCGCCGACCAACTCCCATCGCTCCTTCGTCTCATAAGGCGGACGAAACCAAATGGAACATGAACCTCAAGGAGGACAGTTCGAGGAAGAGGAAAGGCCCCGTGGGTTCTGGAAATATATTCATACTTCTGGATTCGGCAGCCTGGGATGTGGAGCGCGGAAGATTCACTAGGCTAGATTCTTTTCTTCGTTCCGTTTACGAATTTGGTCCAATATTCGTTTTCCATTTGGACTTAGTTCTTCCTCAAAAGGATAATTAATTTGGCTATGTTGTTGTTTGTCCAACGGTTTTAGCGGATACTTCTGCCTTACATCGAAGCTCTCTCGTTCGTCTTTACATTAGTTGGATGAACTGGAAACGGCTACTTCTCTCGATATATAGGAGTATAATCCGCTAAGATTGCTCGTTTTAGAGATGAAGCTGTTCAATGAAGGTATCACGTTGCGCATTCACGAAGGAGGTTCTCGACTTTCAAATCAAGGTCTTTGGCCACTTCGAGTGCTTCCGGACTGCCGTATGACGCGATCAAGCTGGCCATTCTATCGTAAGTTAGGTGAACCCCGTCCTGACGTTCGTCAAGAAGAATCGTGACGGGCGCATATGTACCCGCGTCGGGAACGTACTTCACCATTTCCTTCATGATCAAAGGGTTGCCTACTATAAAGCGTTCAATTTTTGGACTAGTGGAATTATTTTCCTTTCGAATGACTTCACCTTCATCGAGCTCCATGAAAAGCATTAGATCTGTCCTCCCCAGAGAGCATTTGATCTTGCTTTCCAGATCGGAGTAAGTCTGAGTTGACTTGATCTCTCTTCCCAACTGGACAAGATCCGGATGACCGATAGCACCATTCAGAGCCGCCTTAACTTCCTCGAACGATCTTGAAGAAATTATGCTTACCCTCTCGATCTCGACTTTTCGGACTTGCAAATCTTCTTCCTTCAGAAGTCCTTGACGCGCTTCATGGCCTACTTTCCACTGGTCTTTCTGGGTGTGAACGCTATAACAGGGATAATTCTCTTGGTTTGGCGCTGGTACTGAGCGAACTGCGGGTTTGTAGAAGCTAAACGGGACCACAATATGTCTCGTTCAGGGCCCTTGAGCTCCTCGGCGAGCACGTTGATCTTCTCATCTCCGACCTCGATCTGAACCTCGGGGTTTGCTTTCAGGTTGTGGTACCAATCAGGATTGGTATCGGCGCCTCTCTTCGTCGCGAACACGATGTATCGCTCTCCATCTTTGACGTACACCACCGGGTTTACTCGCGACTTTCCACTACGGGCGCCTTTGTGACTGATCAGTAACAGGGTTACGCCCTCGAAGTTCCCTACCTTTCCGTGGTTCCTGCGGAATTCTGCAATCGTGCGTGCATTCCAGTCATTCACGTTACCGCTCAATGTCGAAGCTCTCCAGCCCTCTCTAGGCGATATCAGCAATATGTTGACGGGGTTCGTCAAAACTCAGTCACGCCAAAAGATTGGGATACTGGGGCATCTTCATGATGAGCTGGAACATCTGGTTGCTTCCGGTGATAACCGAGACGGTCACGTTCCACGTCTATCAGGACGAGAGGAAGGTGGAGGCCATCGGGACGATCTACCAGATCCCCTACAAGCGCTTCTTCCTCGAGACGCACTCCCAGCAGGGAACTCTTGTGACGCAGGAGGGCGCATTCCATTCTATAACTTCCTCAGCGACGAGGAGAGGAGACTCTTCACCACCAAGCCGAGGGAAGTTACTGCCTGAATTTTCTTGAAGAGGCTACCATCTTGAAAGTCTCCCGTAAACGACGACGCCCAGACCGGCCGCCGCTACAACGAGACCTGCGTACAGGGGCACGTAGTAACTTACCAAGCTGCAAACCTCAAAGCACTGGGTTTCGGTCAGAACCAGGTACGACCCGATGGACACAAGCAATCCGAACGACACCGTCGTCCATCCAGCATCCACGATAGGGACGAAGCGCGCGTTCGGAGTCCTCCACCTCTGAATAGCGCCAATACCCGTGAAGAGCGCGCCTCCAAAAACTCCCAGCCCTCCGAAATAGATGAGAGCCAGCTTCAGCGGAAAGATGATCTCATAGTAGTCTAGGACGAAGGAGGCAGCACCGAACGCGACAAGTAGGAAGCCCAGCCGGGAGAAGTTCATCTTTCAACCTTCGAAATATTGAGAATCTTTCCCATCTAAATGCTTTCGCCCGAACGGATTGTATGTTCCCGAATGCAATCTCGGACGAGCCCACCGAAATTCCCGATAAGTCGCATCAGAATCCCTCGACTCCTAACGCGGCTGTCTCGTTATTCTCGAGGGCTTCCCCAGGAAGAGTCCGACCACCAAGAAACCGAAGAATGTCATCAGGAAGTACTCCTCGTCAGACCGAGGAGTCCGATGCCGAGGCGGTCTACATCCGCATCAAGCGCGCCGACCTTGAGAGGATTCTCACGCTTGTCGAGAGGCTCGAGCGCCGCATCGATTGAATTGTTAACGTAGCTCTTTGCCGCGCAATCTTGTGCTCGGCTCCGTGTAATTCGCCAACTAACACTCCTGTTCTCTACTGGTTGCGGATTTCGGACCTCGGCTCTCTCACCATGATCCTGCCCAGCTCTATGATGAAGTATCGGGATGTCGCCTTTCCCCTCCTTTCCGTACGTGAACCTGACGATGTCTTCGCTCTTGAGCAGGGCCAGATGATACGCGAGCTTGCCCGCCGGCACCAGTATCCTCATTCTGTGACCGAGCGTTGTGTAGACTCTGAATCGCCGCTACGCTTGATTCGAACTCAACTCAATCTACCCCTTGAGCGTCCTGTTTCGTATTTCGCCCATGGTTCTCTTGCCAAGGTCGGTAACCCAGTAACTCGACGTCGCTTTTCCACTTCTCTCGTACTTGAAGGTCGCCAGCCCTGCGGCCTTCAGGAGGCCGAGATGATAGGCAACCAGGCTCTTCCGTACCTTGATCTTCTTCGCAATCTCGTTGAACTTGATTCCCGGGCTGTTGAATATCAGGAAGAACGCTTTGAGCCGCACGGGATTATTCAGCACGCCGTACACGCGCAGCTTCTCGTAGGCTTCCCGAAGTTCGGGACCGTTCAGCTCTGTCTTCTGCATCTCGAATCCTCCCCAGTTTGATTCTTGGCAGCGAGAGTCATATAAATGTATTGACTCGTTCTAATTACTTTGACCTGAATGCCTTCCACTGCCTGAATCTCTCGGCGATTTTGAGGATAATCTCATCCGTTGCCGGTATCCATGCTGGCGAATCTTGGTCCTCCTTGCCATCTTCCCTGAGAGGCTGTCGGTGCAGGTAGACATGGCCAAAGACGGCGTCGTGCGTCAGGTATGAGTCGGTCAGATAGCCAGAGCCGCTGGAAGCACCGTAGAGCGGGTGATATCTGCGCTCGACGAGGATTCGCAGCTTGGGCGCGATGCTGATGTCGGCCTGAAATTCCGCGAATTCTGCTGCGGAGCCCCAAGACTGCACGTTTATGAAAGCCAGGTCGAGGTCGTCCTGAGACAGCATGTCACGCTCCGCCAGGGACGCGGCCGCATCCTCAGAGAGGTCATCCTCGGGGATGAGCGCGGTGATTCCCCTCTCCCCGAGCTTGGCTGCGATCTCCCTTCTCTCGTTGAGACCTTCCCCGCCGGCGCCTAGTAGCGCCACGATGATGGATATTTCAGCGACCTTCCTCTCTTGTTCTCTCTTCAGTGCCTCGGCAGGATTCAGGGCGTCCTCACCTCTCCTATGGACCATCGGCGGCATTGTCTATCTCCTCCCGTTATTTGACCCATGAAATCTACTAAAGGACCGATGCTCCCGAGGTCCTGGCCGTACTTCTGCTTCAAGCGGAGAGCTTTGATCCTGAGATGACGATTGTTGTTCGTGTTGTTGGGAAGGCTGAGATAGGAACTGAGTTAGCAGCTTCTTTATGTCCTGAATGTCGTTCTTCATCTCCTGAGTCTCGACCGAGGACTTGGCCAGCTCGGCGCGGTCAAGGGGCGTCCCGCAGCCGCAGCAGTACTGCTTTCCCGGGGTGTTCTCCCTGGCACACCTGACGCAGGCCAGACGCCGAAACTGTGGTTCAGGGGCCTTGAACTCCTTCCCGGCGTAGGTGCTGAGGAAGATGTCGTCTGCGACCTTGGTGTCCCTGATGTGGGTGTACCTCGCGGCCATCTTCGACCCCTTTGACCATCCGTACTTGACCTCGAGTATCCTCTCGCTGATGTTGTACTCCCCATCCCGCGTCGCCGCCGAGTGCCTGAAGAGATGAGGGTGGACCCTCTTCGTTATCCCCGCCGCCACGGCGATCCTGATCAGGGTCTCCCTGGTCGCTTGGTAGGACATGAGCCTGTGCCTCTTCACGGTACCGTAGTGGATCCAGAGCGGTCCGTCGCCGTTCTTGAAGGGATGCTGCTGTACGTAAAGGCCGAGGATTGGAGATGACGCAATCAGCCGGACCGTCCTCGAGCCGGTCTTCCCGTGGACGCTGACCCTCGCGCCGTTCTCGTCGAAGACGACATCCGAGATCCTCATGCCCCCAACGCCTCCCCTATCCTGAACCCACCCTCGAAGAGCACTGAGACGAGGGCCTTGTCCCTGACCGAGGTCGCGGCGTCGACCATCCTTTTCGCCTCAGATTCGGTTATCACGTCCGGCTCGACCTGCTCGTTCTTCTTGATCGAGGTGTCTATCCAGGAGACCTCGGGAGGGACCGGAGTCTGCTTGTCTGCGTTGCCGTAGCGGACGAACTTGTAGAACTTCTTCAGTATCTTCTTGTGGTCGCTCTTGGTGTTAGCCGAGAAATCCGTGTGGTTCAGCCAGTCCATGAACTCCTCGATCTTCCCTCTATCCGCGTCCCGTAGCTTGAACTTCATGTTTTTCCTGAGTGTGAGGAGCGTCCATGCGAGCTTGAACATGCGCCCCTTGCCCACTCCCTGCGCGCCCATGTGCTTCAGGTAGCCCTTGATGAGCAGCTTGTCCTCGGCAGCGAAGGACGCCTCATCTATCCGCCTGATGCAGGCGTTGAGCCGCCACTGGTACCTCTGGATGTCGGTGTCCTTAGCTTCTTCCTTCCTCACGTTGTTATTCGCTTCTTCCGCCTTAAAAGACGGAAGGGCGCCACTGGTTGAGGATAAGCGCCCTGGCCGGGATATTCGTCGACTCGAACGCGTTTCGAATCGATTTCGAACCCGGGTCATGGGAGTGACAGTCCCACATACTGGGCCTTTGTACGGTAAAGCCTCTATACTACCAGGGCGCAAAACTGCCCTTCATAACACCGAATTTTAAACTTACAGACTCTGTCGAGCAACGTCACAGAGGCATAGAGCCTTTAAGAACCGGATACTCGATTGGAAAGCAGCGCGCGTGAAGATGAAAGCGCCATCTCAATCCCGCGTCTGCTAGCCCACAACCGGCGCAGGGTCATCGTAGAAAGCCGAATTGATGTTCCGGTTCCCTCGCCGATTCGTTCGACTCGGCCCTTGTTCCCTCGTGCCTGCACGATCCAGCATCATGCAATCTCGAGAGGACAGCATAGACAAATGCGATAGCCCAGAGCGCGCCTGGCGCCGAGGTCATGAGCTTGGATAGCAGCCTGCCGGCGGGAAGCAGAGCGGCGAGCTTCGGAATCGCCTCAGCACCGCTGAGGGCTTTTCCCTCCGGCGAGAGGAGATGGAATGACCTGTACCTGAGCCGCCCGGGCACATCCCTAAGCAGCCCTTCGCTATCGGCCTCTATCAGAGATGCATAGTCCAGCCTGCCGTAGGAGTCGAGAAACTCAATGGAGCGTCTAAACTTGGTGCACGGTCCACAACCTGCGTCGTACACGAGCAGATGCTTCTGCAACCCATTCATTGGGCGTAGGCGATGCTATTACGCATTCCTAAGGGGCGCCTTCGTAAGCAAAGGAGCCAGTTGGCCCACCACGCTTCGATCCTGGCGCTATCTGCTGAACCACAAGCTTGATTTGACGCAGTACAGAGCTACGAAGAGGGAAGACAGCCATCAGCCCCGTTGACCGCAAGACGGATCTTGCGCCGTTTGAGGTCAGAGGGAGCCCGCAAGCGACCTCTGGTACGCTCGTCGAGAGCTGAGAAGGAACGCTTGAGTCTCATTTCTTTTTATACAAAATGGCTGCTGGGGATGATACAATAGATGGCAACCACAGCCGCGCCTCCATCTGCAGGAGGGCAGCTTCAGAAGAGAAGCAAGAGGATGCTGGTCGTAGTCGTCGTGGTTATCGTCGCTGTCATCATCCTGGTCGCGACCCTGTGGCCTGGGTCTACCGGACGAAGTTCGGGGGAGGTGACGATGACCGGTATTACCATTCAGTTGAGCGGTCAGACCTACCCACTTCTCAGCGTACCATATTCTAGTTCCACAGCATCCGGTGGCTATGGAAACCAAGGGGTTACGTTCAACGCGGAATATACCGCGGGAGGCGAGTGTTCCAGCGGAATCAGCAGCTGCTTCAGTCCTTCGAGCACCTTCGCGATAACCAGCTTGACGCCAGGGTTCAGTGTGAGTTGGGTAACTGCTTGCTTCCAGTCGGAGGGGGCAAGTTCCCTTATAGGAGGACCTGTTTACTACACGTATTCCGCCTCCCCGCCTGCAGTTCCGTACGGGTGCTCCTCGTACGCGAATGAGGTCGACATGTCTGGAGTCACCCCCGGAAGTGATGTGGCCATCACGGTGGCCGTAGAGTTCCCCGCCTCTGGTTATTCCGGCGCCCTAGCTTTGGTGGCGACCCCGACCAACCTGAACTCTACGTCCAACAACGGGACCTATCACCAGACCGCCATGAGCGTCTCGTGCACACCGAATCCGGTCGAAATCCAGGGTAGCGCTATATGCACGGCGGCCGTGAACGACACGACCTCAACGCCAACGACTCCAACGGGCCAGGTTCAGTTCGGGAGCGTAGCGAACATCGGGAGCGACAACCTCGGTTCGTGCAATCTTGCTCCCACAACCGTAAGTTCAAACTCTTCAGCAGATTGCGCCGTACAGTTCACCCCGCAATCCAACGGCGAGACGACCATAACCGCATCGTACGCGGGAGACAGTGGACACCAGGGAAGTCTGGCCTCAACGACCGTCTCTGTCTTCTCGATCACGATAACAATCGCTCCTACAAACCAGACTGTGACAAAGGGCCAGAATGCGACCTATACCGTGACGGTGACTCTCGGAAATGGTTCGGCCCTGGCAAATCTTCCATCAATCGTCGTCGGCGCCCAGACGTGCCAGAACTACTTTGTCTGCACATTCTCTTCTGCGAGCTTGGTTCCGACCCTTGCTGGAAGTACGACGACCCTGACCGTGGCCACGGCGCAGGTGGATGTCCAGCTACCAGTCTCGATAACGTTCCAGGTCACGGGGATCCCGCTAAACGCCGAGAACAGCACTATGACCCCGATTCAATCCAACAATGCCGCCGTGACCATACTGTCGTGAGCGGGTACAGGTACGCTCAGCCGTTCAGGGTTGTTGCTGAATCGGCGCCTTGCTCTTCAAGATCGCGCCTACCACGGCGATTACGATGCCCGCGACTACGCAAACAATTCCAAGCAGTACGAGCACGCCAAACCCTAGTGCAGATGACCTAACCGGCGTCGCTACTATGGTTGTGCTAGGTTGTGTCGACGTGAACGCGATGTAGTAGAAGTCGCCACTGACCGACTTGTAGATGTCGCTTCCCGCACTCGTCGAACTGTAGGGGATTGCATAGCTGTTGAAGTTCGCCGAGGTCACCAAGCTTAGGTCTTGGGCGTGGATGATCCCGCCAACAGAAGCGGGGGAAGACACGACAATATCTGAAGTCTTGTTCAGCGCTATCTCGGCAGAGACGTATTCCCCGGTTTGCGACTGCGTGAAGGTCCTGTCGACGGTTATGGAACCTAGCGCTCCAAAGGCTCCGCCGGCGAACAAGCCAATTCCAAGCAGGAGCACGACCACTCCTATAATGACTACTATCTTCCTCATGCAGCTGTCCCGGGTCAGTTCCGTTTAAAAGAAGTTTCACTCGTACAAAATTTGTACCTATCAAACCACATATGTATGGTTCTATCAAGAAGTGAAGAGCCGATCTCAAGGATTGCCAATGATTGAGGGCTCTTCTGATTGCTGTCCTCACAATCATAATAATCTTCGCAGCATACATCTTTCGCTTGGGGAGATTCGGCCGAAAGTAAAAGAGGTGCATTCTCCCTGCGAATCAAACGGGGCGAAGAGCACTCTGTGAACCCCTTGAGAGTCGAGACCGGTCTGTTCGACTAAGCTTGGCTCGACGGCCCCTGACTCCCGGGCGCAACATAGCGTAGTCCTCGCATCTCCCGTGAAAGAAGGAAGCCGAGCGAAGTCACGCTCGCTCCAATAGCCGTAGTCAGGAAGTCGGCGCGTATGCCGAGCGTCTGGATCATCACTGCTCCCAAGACTTGGCCGACCGGTACGACGACAAAGCTCCCGAGCTGGTCAACTCCGAAGTACCTCCCCTGCATCTCGGACGGTACGACGAGCTGGACCGTCGAGAGCCACGTAACGTTCCCATAACCAGAAAGGGCGCCGATTCCAAGGAACGCGACCAAAGCGATGATGAAACTTCCACTCAGTGCGATGACAAGTATTGCCAGCCCTTCCAGGAAGGCGGTTATCCCCCAGACTTTCCCTGCGAAAGCCACTGCACGGGTCCTTCCGACCATCAGGGCGCCCGGGCCCAGTCCGATTGCGTAGGCAGCGAGCAGAGAGCCATAGACAAGAGCCCCTCCGTTCAGTACTTTCGCCGCGTAGACCACGACGAACGGCGTCATCATGGCAAAGAACAGGTTGAGGAGGCCGGCAGACACCGTCAGATAGAGCAGACCTTTCTGCGACGCGATAAACCTGATCCCCTCCCGTACATCGGAAACAAAACTCGACCGATAGGTGGCGGGGGTCGTTTTCAACTGTGACCCTGTGACGTTCCCAAGAATCATGGAGGCAATCAGCGTCCCTGAGATTATGAAGGTGACAGAGTTGAGCCCCAGGGCAGCCGCCGCGCCCATCACGACGACGATCGCACCTCCAGCCGCGCTCGCAAGGGACTGAAAAATCGAGGTCGTGACCTGGACGAGTCCATTCGCATCGGCGACCTCGCCAGCGTCGAGGATCTTCGGGATCAGAGCCCACTGAGCAGGATTGAAGATGGTCGAGAAGGCGCCCAGTCCGAACGAGACACCAAGGACCAGAGGCAGGCTGAACCCTACAAGAAACAGATAGACGGATAGAATCGCAAGGCCCAGGGCTCTTGAGAGGTCGGAAACTATCATTAACCTTCTCCGGTCCTGCCTGTCTGCGAGGGTTCCCCCGACCAGGCTCAGGACAGTTGACCCGATGGTGCTGACAAGAGCCAGATATGCCACGTCTGCCGCCGATCCCGTGGTCGTGAACACGAGCCATGTCAGAGCGACTTGACCTAGAGAGAATCCCGAAGTGGAGGTTGCGCCAGCGAGGAAGAGACGCGCGAAATCCCGATTCCGAAGGACCCGGACTGGGTTGCCTCGCGCCTTAGGATCATCGGGACCCCTTGAACGAGCCACGACAACGCAACCGCAACATCTCGTTTAAGGATAACAAAGGTGCCAATCACTCAAGCTCTCACGGCTGCGCGGTCTTTGCTACCGGTAGACAAGACTCAAGGCCTACAGCAGATGTCTCTTGGAGCGACTAAGGGTGAGCAACAGATGCCGACCAAGAAACAGGCTAGTTTGAGCACGGCCGACCGGAATCATAAGGTTTACTTTCTGAAATCAAACTCACTCTTCAATCGCTAATCCGCGTACCCTATCTTTACGATTCAAGATTTGCTTCGGGCGCATTAACTGCTGCGAAGAGAGATATATCCCATAGCCGACTCCTCGACGAAATGCTCAGATCGTTAGAAGGCGAAGTCGCCCTAGTGACCGGCGCCAGCAGAGGCATCGGAAGAGCCGTCGCCCTGCGATTGGCATCCCAAGGCGCGGATGTTGTCATCACGGGTCGCACAGACGCGGATCTCCAGAAGCTCGCCAACGAGATAGAGGCGAAGGGCAGGAAGGTCCTAGTAGCCGCGGGTGACGCGACAAAGGAGGCAGACGTGACCGCCACGGTCGAGAAGGCGCGGCAGAAGTTCGGGAAGATCGATATCCTTGTGAATAACATAGGCATAGGTGTCTATCAATCGTTCATCTCCACCAGCGTCAAAGAGTACGACGAGATGGTGGCGAGCAACAACCGCAGCACTTTCCTCTTCACCAAGTTCGTGGTCCCGCTGATGATCGAGAGACGGTACGGACAGGTCATCACGATTTCCTCCGGGTCGGGGATGATCGGCTACGCAAACGAAGCCGTGTATTGCCAGACAAAGCACGCCCAGATGGGCCTGATGGATGCGCTCGACAGAGAGCTGCAGCCGCACAACATCAAGGTATGCCTCGTCTGCCCCGGAGGTGTCAATACCTACTTCGCTCTGGGGGCTGGGAGGACGCAGGGCGACCCCGCGCTAAAGGAGATGCTGGAGGCTGAGGACGTGGCCGACGCAGTGAACTTCGTTGCGGCCCAACCGTGGAAGTCGATGATTTCGCAGATCAACCTCAGACCGGTCACGGAGCCCAAATACTGAGACGCGAAGCCTGCCGTCGTGAGGGGGCGCCCCTCAGCTTCCTGCGCTACAACAGGGTGATGGGATTGGGAAAGATGGTCGCTCTTTCGCGATTCATGGACCAATGTCGGCTCTCGATGCTACACGAAAACCAGTGTCCTCATCCCCTGCGGGTTGACCAGAGGAACATCCTACACGCCCATTTGACAGGACCGCCTGGAGATCTGTAATCCTTATTAGTGACTTGAACAAAAAAATCATACAGCGACATCCGGTTTCCGGGGGTTGTAGCGTATTGAATCCATCCAATAAAATCTCACGCAAGACTCTTGGCCTTGTTGGGATTCTGTGTTTGCTCATCATACAGCTGAACATCTACTTCGCTTGGACGTCGCACGTAGGGGAGCCACTCGCAGCAGCAGGGAGAGGGTTATTCTCCAGCAGCGGCAACCCTCTGCGTTCCTTTCTCGTCAACGAGGTCAACGACTTCGTTGGAATCCAGTTTGGGATACCCGGGGTCTCCTCCTTCTTTACGAACCTCGCGTCCAAGAGCGCCTACGGCGGTGGCAATTTCTTCGGAGGAGGCGGCCACTTGGGAAACGGCTTCTTCGGGGGAGGGGGTGGCGCGTTCCTTTTCGGTGCAGCCGGCTCGGCCCCGATGAAGTATTTTATCGACGCCGAGGTTGTCGTCTTCACACTTGCGGTTTTTCTTCTGTCGTTGCTCCTGTTTCGAAGGAAGGGTATTGGAGTCGCCCTGCTCCGGGCACTTGAAATCACCTCTCTAACCGTCCTCCCGCTGGGTCTGGAGATATTCTTCTTCGATGGCTTTGAGTTCAATGTGCATGCCTCCGACATCCAGGTGCTGGCGGGGCTCGCTTGGTTCACAAACGCAGATGTGCTCGCTCTCTCTTCTACCATCCTGGGTGCGACACTCTTGGCGGAAGCGTTGAGATATGCAAGTAGGAGGAGCGATGACCGAGCCGCACGATCAAGTGACCACAGCGTACTCCGGGGTGTGTAGCCCGACTCCGCATCACGGCCTCCTCTCCGTTCCAGTCACTCCGCGCTGGTCATTGTCCGGCTCGGGCACAAGCAGCCTACTTGCTAGTCCCCTCATAACCAGAAGGTGATCCCTT
The DNA here is from genome assembly GCA_030038365.1 of Nitrososphaerales archaeon. GTDB lineage: Archaea > Thermoproteota > Nitrososphaeria > Nitrososphaerales > Gagatemarchaeaceae > Gagatemarchaeum. The sequence continues at coordinate 8,026 of JASHPA010000024.1, read as the reverse complement.
ATCGCCTTCTCGCCCTCCTTGGTGATTTCCACTATCGTCCTCGGTCCGCCCATCCCCATGAAACCCTTCCTGACCGTGACGTAGCCACTCTCCCGGAGAATCGCGAGGCTCATGTTTAGCGAGCTCTTCGGCGTACTCACGGCGAGCATAAGCTCTGTGAACGTCGTGCGCCTGAACGCCAGCAGCGCCGCGAGTATAGCGACGCGGGAAGAACTGGAAAGCGGTCCCGACGACGAGAGCGACGCGAGTACCTCTAGCTCATCCTTCTCGGCTTCGCCTCTCGAGGGCTGCCCACTGACGTCTTCATCATCTCCTTGTGTCTGCGCCAATTTCCAAGACAAATTCCTTTGGGGCCTCGTAAAGCGACTTGACGCCGGAGAAGAGTATGAACGGTGAGAGAATCAGGAAAGCGTTCTGGCTGACGTCAAGCGGCAGCCCCGGGAGAGTAGAAAGAAGGGCAGCGACAGGGAAGGCTGTGATAGCTATCCAGTCCTCCATCCTCGGCTCAAGGATGTAGTCCCTGTTCCGCCGCAGGGCCGCCAGTCTCAGCAGCATGATCTCAACGAGCCAGATGACGGCGAACGCCAGCTCCAGTATGCCCCACCCCTTCAGCGCCGCTATCCAGTAGGCAATCCAGGGCCAGAGCGTCAAGGCCACGGACGCGGCGAAGGACCCGCGGCTCGATGCCCCGCTTGCTTCCTCCTTACCGCTTAGCATATTGATGATGCTTCCCATGCGAAAGAGCCCTCTGAATCCTGCCGCCCTCAACCACGTGAAGCAGGCGAGGCCGATAGCAGTCCCAATTATTACAGAGAGGATCTCGTCTTGCGTCGCCGCGTACACTAGAGTGCCCAGGATAGGCAGCGCCGCGAGTATGCAATATGTCACCCCGAGCGCCCTTCTCATCCTGAACCTGAACCACCGGTAGACTATTACCTCCGCCTCCTTCCGTTGCTCCTCGAGGCGTTGCGGCTCGAGGCGATCGCTGCTGGTGTGGCGGCCCCCTAGCGTCACCTATGGGCCACCCTCGCGGACGTCGTTGCCGTCTCTCCGGGCGTCACGATATACATCCATCCAAAGTTTTTCCGGGAGGGCATACAAAAACTCCCACGCTCGCTCTCCTTTAAGGACTAACGCGAGTTCATATCATGAACCAACTTCGCGCTTAATAGACAGTGGAGTTCATATCATGAACAAGCATCCGGGTTTATGACCAGACCTCCGGCCCGGTCCGCACATGTGCGCGATGAGTCTTCTGGCGGGTGGCATGTTCGGTCAAAATTCCTCGGCTCGGGTCAAGTTCCTAGCGGTAGTGATGGGAGCATCAGGACTCATCCTCATGCTCGCCGCCGCTCTGTACATTTCCGCAGGTCCTAACGTCCTGGCATTCCTACTGGACGGGTTCGACGTGATACCCATTCCGACAGTAGACATCGGAATCTTCGTCGTCATATTGGGCGCCGCCATGATTCCGGCCGCAGTCGGCATCTGGCGCCTATATCGCTGGGCGTTTGTTCTCGGGATATCGATCTCTATAGTCGAAATTCTCATCGGTCTGTTAGCCGGTCAGTACACGTCGTTCGAGTTCATCCGCGGAGCGGTCGTCATGCTCTGGCTCAATGGGACTCGGCACCTCTTCTTCCCTGTCTCCAAGGGAGCAGAGAACCTCCCATCTCGGGCAGTGGAATGAACGTGAGCGCGTTCCAGAACCTGGGTCCGACCATCCGGAGACGCCACAGGTGGATAGTACTCGGTTGGGTACTCGTCGTCCTGATTTCGCTCGGGATGATTTCGGGATTCCTCTCCTCCGTGAACTACAACATTACCTCCCCTGGAGGGTCGTCCAACTCCGGGTCACAGACGGCCCAGAACATACTCAATGCACAGTTTCCGGCCAGCGCCAACAACTCGGGCAGTAACAGCGTCCTGATAATCCTGCAAGGGGTCCAGCCTTACTCCACCCCGGTGAAGAGTGCACTGTTCGCTCTCAACGTTACGCTCTCCAGCGAGAGCAAGACGTCGAACTACACCGGAATGAGCAGCATCTACACGGTGGAGAGCGCGGGACTCGATTCTCTCCTTCCTAGCCTGTTGCAGGACGTCGCGCGAGAGTCGGTGAACATATCTTCCTCCCAGCCGAGCCTGTCATCTTCTCAGGCGTGGTCGAAGGCCTCAACCTACGTTGCGACAGCGACGGCGGGAGAATATTCCGAAGACCCATTTTTCTCGGTGAACAGCACCTCGCTCGGAATACTCCTTTCGAGTCTCCAGGAGAACTCCACGCAGCTCCAGGTTGATGAAGCGGCGATTTCGCTGGTATCGAATCAGAGCTTCGCCGGCTATCCCCTTGTCCTCACACGCGCCCTCGAAAGCAACTACGTCGGTTCCGACAATACCACCGAGCTGGTGACGCTGAATTTCGCCTCCTCTCCCACGACGCAGACCCTCGAGCAGATACAAGACGCGATAAACAGTTCCTCGCTCGCGACGCTGGGGACTGTGTACACCACAGGTACCGCTCCGATAACGCAGGGCGTGGAGAGCGACCTCACCTCGTCTCTGCACGTCACCATAGGCATAGCCCTTCTGGCTTCGCTACTGATAGTAGGGATCCTGTTCCTTGCGCCCCTCGCGGCGCTCCTGCCTCTGATCATGGCCGGCCTGTCGATAATCACCGCCTTCTCGGTCATCTACGTCGTGCTCGTGAGGCTCGGCCATCAGACACTCTCCTTCCTCACGCCCAGCCTGACAGCACTGCTGATGCTCGGCCTCGCAATTGACTACTCCGTCCTCCAGATGAGGCGTACTCGCGAGGAGAGACTCAAGGGGAAGAGCCCCGCTGAGAGTATCGATGTCTCGGTTAGGTGGGCAGGACAGGCGGTCGTTACCGCGGGCATTACGGTCGTAACGGCCTACATCATAATGGCCGCGGCCAACGTACCGCTGATCAGCGGCGTGGGCGCCTCGATAGCCATAGGGGTCTCCGTGCTGCTGCTCATGTCCCTTACTCTCCTTCCCTCGCTGGAGTGCATGCTCGGCGACAAACTGTTCTGGCCGAGAGCCATGCGAAGCGTAAAGCCCGGCGTGGGCAGAGATAGCAGCCGGCTTCGCAAACTCGCCGAGGGCACGCTGAAGAGGAAGGTCGCGGTCGCATGCGTCATCAGCCTCGTCGCGCTCGGGGCTTTCGCAGCATACAACGAAACCCCAACCGGAGAGAACCTGCTGGGTCTGCTACCCAACAACAATAGTCTCCAGGGTCTCACGGTCTATACAGACAGTTTCGGCATCAACTCCATCAATCTGGTCATCACTACCTCCACGCCGATTGTCCAGGGGGCTGACCAGTTCAACCAGACGCTTCTCAACGAGATTCAATTGATTTCAAGCACCGCTGGAAACTCGACAGGGGTCGTAAAGGTGGTAAGTCCTACCATGCCATTCGGATCAGCATTCGATTATGAGTCTCTCAGCAGCATTCCAGCGCCTGTCCGCGCACAGTACCAAGCCCAGATGCTCTCGCTCATAGGTCAGAACAACGAGACCGTCATCGTCGGACTGACCATCTCATCCTCCGAGATGAGCGCGTCTGCTATCAGCTCACTTCAGACGGTGGAGAGGAACATCGGTGGTCTATCCCTGCCGGGAGGGATGGAAGTATACTACGCAGGCACGACTCCTCAGGTCTACGACAGCCAGTCGTCCTTGGGGGCAACTTTGCCAGAGGTGGTCGCCATCCTGGCGGTTGCAATCTACACCATTCTCTTCGTACAGCTTCGATCGATATTCACGCCGCTGCGGCTGATCTTCACGATCCTCTGCAGCGTAGCGATTTCGCTGGCCACTCTCTGTGTGCTGTTCTACGACTTCCTGAAGCTACCGATAATCGAGCTGGCTCCTCTCTTCGTGATTGTGACTATGCTCGGAGTTGGCATCGACTACGACATCTTCTTCGTGACGAGGATCAGAGAGGAGGTCATCAATGGGAGGTCGGACGACGAAGCCATCAAGGAGGCGGTCGAGAAGATGTGGTTCACGCTGTTCGGTCTCGGTCTAGTCCTCTTCTGCGTCTTCGGGGCCGACGTCCTCACGGGCATCCCATTGCTACAGGAGATCGGCATTACAGTAGCTGCTGCCGTCCTGGTCGACGTCGCTGTCGTCATACTCTTCTTCGTGCCCTCCTTGATGGGGCTAGCCCAGGATTTCAATTGGTGGCCATCCAAGATAGGCAGACGAGATGAGAAGACCCCTGAAGAGAGCCGATAGCCATGTCGCAATCACCCGTCGATGCACACAAAATATCCTTTGTCGCAACTGAAGGGACTCGTTCAGTATGCGTGGGGGCCGGCAAGATTTGACCATAAGCGTGTAAATCCACGTATGACAGGCATCCATTCGGAACCGACGGAATAAATCTAAAAGGCTGGCCGAACTCGGAAGGCGAATTCGCTGATGTGCCCGCAGTCAGTGAGACATCGCCGAGTTCTTTTGGCTCAACAAAAATGATGAGGTCAGAGTGGATATATGTGCGAGAATACGAGTTAATCCTGCAAGATGGCATCGTGCTGATTTCCTTTCCATTCTCCGATTTACAGGGTTCGAAGCTGCCGTCCTACCCTGAAGAGACATTCAGGTTGAGCGAGGTCGAGGAGAAGTTCATCATGAATGCGAGATTTGTCAGGGCATTCCGGTTACGCCGGAAGGACGACCACCTTCTACAACAGAGCGACGAGGAGAGGACAATCTTTACAAAGTTGAAGGAAACATTTCCATTATAGAACGAACCCCACATAGCCTGCCTCATGGCAGGAGCCTCTCCCTGCTGATAAGACGGCTCGACGCGGCGAACATCACCAGCGAGAGTCCGAGGATAACTCCAGCCCAACCCAAATCTATCCAGAAAACAATCGAAGGTACGACGAAGGGGATGATGTACAATGGAACGACCAACGCGGTTCCGATGGTCATCCCGAGTGGCTGGTTCGATCCCACTCTCTGCTTCTGGAGAGAGCCGAAAGACATCATGACCATTGTCACAAGGGAAACGACGGAGAGACCCAGGATGACAGCCAGAATCGGAGTCTCGAACAGCACCGCGCCAGCCCTCGATACCATGCCCACCACGGTGTCAACTACGATGTCGAGAATCCCAATCCCTCCGGCCAGTATTAGTGCCGCTTTCAGATACTGCCTGTAGATGTCCCGCTGGCTCATCCCTAGAGAGAGGATGTATTCGAGGACACCGTTGTTCTTGTCGTAGACGAAGAGCAAGATGACAGGCGTGGCGAAGAGCATCGCCCCGAGCGTCTGCAGGGGAACGGCAAGGAACGGGACGCCGGCGGACGCACCCTGGTTACTCGCGGCTTCCCCGATGTTCGTAGAAGCGATCGTGCTATGGCCTAACGCGAGCCCAACCAGTGTCAAGACGACCGCTATTACAGGGTACGTCCTTGCCAGCGACAAGCTTCTCCTTGCGATAGCCACGCCCTGATCTCTGCTCAGCTCAAATCATCCCACGTTCCCATCCGTTTCGCTTGCCCCCCGCGTCCCCGACGATGACGACGATAACGTACCTTCGAAGAGGTTCTGGAGAGGGTTGTCCAGTTCGCGCATCTCTGTCACTATCACGCCGCTGTCGACGAGTTTCTTCAGCGTCAGCCCTGCGTCTTGCGGCGTACCGAAGCTCATCACGTAGTATCCCCCCTCTAGCTTGGCGTCCACGATCTTCGAGATGTCCGTCGCCGTCCTGAACCCGACGCGATACTCCTTCGACCTCAGGTCGGATATCCTGCCGTTGTAGGCGAGGGTCCCGTTTCGGACTAGCAACAGGTTCGTGCCGACGTCCCTAGCTTCGTACAGATTGTGGGAGGAGTAGAGCACAATTCTCTCCTTCGAGAGCCTGAGCAGTATGTCGCGTATCTCCTTTGAGACACCGGGGTCGAGGTTGGACGTTGCTTCGTCCAGGAGATAGAGGTCCCTCTCCTGGAGGAAGACCTTGGCGATGGAGACCCTTTTCTTCTGACCCTGAGAAAGGTCGGAGACCTTCTTGTCCTTCAGCTCCTCGAGCCCGAGCAACGAGATGGCGTCATCCGCCCTTCCTCCCTCGATCTTTGCGTAAAAATCGAGGGCGCGCCAGACAGTCATCTCCTCGGGGAGGGCGTTGTAGTGCGAGAGATAGTTGATCCTCTTCCTCGCCTCTTTGGACCTGGCGAGGTCATCGCCATCGAAGAGAACCCTTCCGGAGTAGGGTTCGAGAATGCCTGCAATCGTCCTGAAAAGGGTGGTCTTGCCGGCGCCATTGGGACCTAGGACTACATAGATAGCCGACTCGCGGGCCTCGAACGTGATTTGGTGGAGCACTGGCTTTCCCTCGTATCCCGCGCTCACGTCCTCAAGGTCAAGCGTTGGCGTATTCGGTCATCTCCTTCGTTTTTGTATACAGATGCCTCGTCCCGCGTGGGATCGCAATATATTTCACTTCTGCTCTCCGGCCCTGGCTCGTCTTCCTATCGCCCCGCGCACGGAAATCGAAAGCGTGCGAAGGGTCACGAAAGCGCCGGTAAGGACGCACAAACAGTATTGATATGCAGGACGGGTTCGGGATATAACTAACTGCCGCTTGCGGATTATACACGGGCAGGGCGTTGGCGCACGCAAATCAATACCCAAGACTCTTGGTTAAGCCTCTTCCATCCGGGCCCCGTTGGCAATGGCCCTGACACGACCATTGCTCTTACGGTCGCGTTTTTGGGACCAGGTTCATCTGCGAAAATGAAGCTGGCCCGACGGGAGTCGCTGCGAGTTCGCAGGCAGAAACAGTCCCGGAGTAGTGAATCTCGCTTCCGGCATGCCTTCTAATCTCCTGTTCGTTAGACCGTGCTTGGACTGACAACTGGGATTCGTAGTTCCAGATCCTTGTAGTCTCCCTCGTTCCAGATGACGAAAGCATCGAAGATAACGCTTCCACCTGCGCAGCTATGAGGAAGTCGGGCAGGATTCTTCGAACCGCTGCCGCGTTCCCCAGCCTCTTCGAGTACAGCTCGCCGGTTCTCTTTGCGACTTTCAAGGATTTGGAGGTTCGAACCTCTATGCCGTCGACCCTGAAGAGATTCTGGGACCCTTCTAGATGGAACGGGATGCCTTCGGGAGAATATCGACCGATGCGCCTTAATGCCTCAACACGGAGTATGATACAGCACACTAAGGAATTCCAATCATCTGACTCTTCCGTCTGCGCTGCGCTCGCCTTTGTTTCGGTTTGCCTTGTTGAGCGTGAGCATCTTCGCCACCATCTTTCCGTGCTTGGCCTCGTCCATGTCGATTGACTCTAGGAGAAGGCGCGCCACGGGGTGATCGACCTTGATGCTCTCGCGGAGGCTCACCTCTTTCGCCGAGTCCTCCAGCGCGAGCATCCCTTCGAGGATCTCCTTTCCGGGCAGCTCGATGCTCTTCCTGCTATCCGACTCCAACCATGAGATTACCTGGGAGACTATATCGCCGTGCCTGAGACTATCCGACGCGATCATCCTTAGCAATAGCTTCGTGTGGTCGTCGTTGGTCTTGTTGGCAAGCTCAAGATACTTCTCCGCCGCAGAGAGCTCGAGCTGTAGCCTCTCTCTAAGGAGCCTTAATGACGCGTTCCGCTCAGGCTCCTCCGACGTGTGCTGAACGATTCCCCTGCCTGCGTTCATGACCATCACCTGATGGGCAGTCTCCAGCAGCTCGACCGTCTCGACGGGACCGAGACCGGAACGGGCCCGCTTGATCACCTTCTCGGCGAGTGGCTCGATAAACTGCTCGATGTTGGCGGCAGACTTGGCGTTGCCGCCTCTCGACCTGTTGAGGTACTGTGTGACGGCCGCAGGGGTAACTCTGAGCGAGGCAGCAATTTCCCTGCCATTGAACCCCGCAACTATCATCTTCCCGGCAAGCGCAGCTCTGATCACGGGTATGAGGCGCTCTTCGCTTTCGACGCCAGATTTCGCGGCCGGCATGGCATTCACCTGGTCGGGTTCAGCTTAAAAATCAT
>JASHPA010000023.1 GCA_030038365.1 Nitrososphaerales archaeon | reverse complement strand
AGTTCGCCCACCTTTCGGAGCTGCTGCACAAGTTTGACGACATCCTTGATTCATGCGAGGACTTTGCAGACCGACTCGTCTCGATAACGACATCAATTTCGAAATGAATGTGATGGCGGCGAGCCCACTACTGCTTTTCCCTGTTCTCTTCCTCTCCGTCGCTCTCGTCGCAGGCAACAACCTTGCTGCGTGTGTAGGGACGACGGTTGGAGCGCGAATTATTAGTCGCAGGTTTGCCATCGTGATAGGTGCAGGGGGTTTTGTGCTTGGGCTTTTGACCCTTGGACGAGTGATGATACATTCGACAAGCGCGCTTCTGTCAAGTCCCATAGGAGCGACCTTAGCCTCGGAGGTGTTGTTTTCGACCGTCGTAGTGTTCGTCCTCGGGAACTTCCTGAGGGTGCCGTTCTCGGTGACATCTTCACTGACAGGAGTGCTGATTGGAATCTCGATATCACGCGGTCTGCCGGTAGATTATGCATTCGTCGGCTACATCATAGCGGTTTGGGCTCTCGCCCCTGTATTGTCCATTGCGGTCGCTTTCTATTCCATGCGGACAATCTCCAAAACAAAGCCGAAGGACATCTGGAAGAGAGTGAAGATGTACAAGAATGTCACCGTTGCTGCGGCCTTTCTTACTGCCTATGCCGCAGGGGCAAACTCTCTTGCTCTCATTGTCGCCATCAGCGGATTCGGTACAGGACAGGTAGCGATGGCAATCGTTGCGGTGGTGTTTGGATCGTTCTTCTTGAGCTCGCGTCAGATGAGGCGCGTCGGCTCCGAGATGTACCTACTCGGATACTCGAGCGCGCTGGCGACTACTCTTGCATCGACTGCCCTAATCTTGTTCGCGAGCGCTGAAGGAATACCTCTATCGAGTACCCAGACTCTCTCATCTGCGGTGTTCGGCGCTGGCCTCTCACATAAGGACAGGTTCATGGCCATGAAGCCGTTTCTGATGGTAGCCGCTGGCTGGGTAATTGCACCTTTGCTGAGTCTTTGCATTGGACTGTTTATCTGAGATAATCGGGAATCAGGCTCAATTATCTTGGTGTACCACGGCCGATTAAAACGCGGAACGAAGGTATACCGGTCGAATCAGTGGGTGATGTTGACCGGCGCACTCCGGAATAAGCTATGACTTCACTGAAGTCCAAATAACGATTCGTTCCTCTTTATTGATTCTATGCAATCTTAGCCTGTCGCCAGTTCGACAATGGTAGAGTGCCGTCGCAAATGACGTTTATGACACAAAATGAGTGCAACTGAACTCTTCGTAGACGTAGTCTTCTAACTTGTTACATTTCTCGTCGAATCTCTTCTTATCGAATTCACTCGTAGGCGATTGTCGCGGCATCCATAGCCCAAAACTTCACGTTGATTGTAAAATTACACCAATCCCTGAGCTGTTTGATGTGACGAGTTCTCGTGTGTTGAAGTAGGAGGATTGCGCCCAAGGAAAAAATCGAGGGATAGAGATGGTAGAAACATCATCTCCCCGAGAAGCCTTACTTCTCCGCTTCGTCCTTCTTGCTTAGCTTCACTGGTAGCCCCCTTGTTTCGCCCATTTTCCCCGCCTCTTCTCGCGTGTGACTCTCGGGAGCCGGTATCGGACATGTCTGCATCCTCTCGCGAGGAAAACCTGTCTGAAACTCCTGCTGGTCTTCTGTTCCTCTGTCCCATCTGGGCTTCCGCACCCTTCTTTCCTGTCTCGGACCTCTTTTCGTGCTCGGTTTGTACTCAATCTTCTTCGCTTCCTTTTTCCTTCTTTACCCGTTGCTCATCTTTGCAGGGCGAGAGAATGTTGCTATCGGAGAAAATTTTTTGAGGTCGTCTCCCGTACAGGAATGAAATGCAGGCATTGTCCTCTGTAACTATCACATGTGCTTCGCCGATACTCCCAACAACCAAGTTAGTTATGTATCCCGTATGTCGGGGACGACTGAAACTAGGAACTTACTCCGGAGGAACCTCGGCATAGATACGCGATAGCTCGTCTCCGAACCCCCGCAATCTCAGCCGCGCCACGAAGTATATCACTGTTCCAACTGCGAGGAAGACGATAACCAATTCGTAGGCGAGGGAGAGGCTTGCGCCTAGGAAGGTTCCGCTGACTATCGGAAAGGTCTCTGCGAATATGTAGAATAGGAAGGCGACTATTCCCACGACCGAAGATAGGACGAGAGTCGCAGGCTTCGCCACCGTGGAGACGGTCTTGTTGAAGAGGTCTCTCTTCCTCCAGTAGAATACGAGGGTGGAGATGAGAGGCAATGTGTATCCGATTGGTGCTATTAGGGACGTGTTTAGCAGCGTTGAGATGAAACCGCCGTACCAGAGAACTGCTGTAACGATTACCCACAGTGCTGAGAGAATCGAGACGGCATAGATGGGTGAATGCAGTCGGTCGTTCACGTCCGATATCCTTGCCGGGAGCAACCTGTCGAAGGAGGCGGCGAAGAGCAACCTTGAGATTGTCACAAGATAGGAGACGCTCACGACGACGAAACCCACGAAGAGGCCGATGCCTATGAACACCGCCACCGCTGGACTGGTGAGCGAGACCAAGAGGCTAGTCGTCAGCAGAGTTGGCAGGGAACCACCATTGTTCGCCTCCACATAGCTGACTGAGTTCAGGAACTGGATGCCGAAATCGTTGTAAGAGAGGGCGCTCATGAGGACCATGAGCAGTGTCGCGACGATGACTGAAAGGAAAAGGGCGCGCGTGATGGAAGACTTGGCGTTGCGTGTCTCCCCAGAGAGGTATGAGCCGTAGTTGAAGCCGGTAAAGGCGAGGAAACCCCAGGGAATTGATGCGAGAAGGGTGTTGGTCCAGTTGAAGCCCGATGAAGAGCCCGCCTGCTGGATGATTCCCGAGTAAGTCACGTTAGAACCCGCTACAGAGAATGCATTGTTGACGAGGCCCGGGATGCTCGAAGGCTTGATTGCAAGCAGAAGGATGAGGAACCCGGCAGCGACGACGAGGAAAAGCACTGTAGCTATTTTCTGGAATGAGGCGAAGACGCGCAGACCCAGAAGTGCGACTATTGTGCCTATCGCGATGATGGCCAGCGATATGGCGAAGGCTATATTGGGTTTGCTGAAGTTAGAGGCATCGTTGATTAAAGATGTGTTGTTGGTCGTCGCACCCAGTGAAAAAGCGAACTGAGAGAGGGCGATGCTCACCGCGTAGTAGGTTGGGTATGCGAGACCACCGATAACTGCCGTGACAAGCACGAACACGAACTGGACAGAACCATAGAACGGTCCGAGGATTCGGGTCGACCAGACGTAATCTCCGCCGCTGCGTGGTATGGCGGCGCTCATGATGGAATATACGGCTGCCATCGCGAACGCCGGGATGGAACCGAGAGCGAAGACGACCACAAGATCTGCTCCCGGAAAGAAGATGGGTGCGTAGAGCGATGTCAGGACGAAGCTGTTCAGGAAGATGATTATTGACTGCGAGATGATGAACTGGTCGAAGAAGCCCAAGCTCCTTACCAGACCGGTTGACTGCCGCACGAAGGTAGTCTGCGATACCATTCGGATGATGGGCGGCCGATGCGATAATAAGATGTCGTGAAATGGATATTCTTTTCTTACAAATTCATAAAATATCAATAGTAATATTGGAATGGCTATTCTGGGACGACTTTTTGAGGAGCCACAATGAAGAAAGTCTATTCTTCTGGCCCAAACGGGCCATGCATCCGTGGAAGCTACTCCAAAGAAGCTGTATGTCGTCGGGAGGTTGAAGACCGTGGCCTCTAGGAGACAGCGACGCAGACACATCGTCACGATAAGTTCGGACAGCCGGCTCCTAAGCTCGACAACAACCGACAGTGGGGGAAGGTTCCTGCTCGAGTGGCCCAATGATCCCTCTGACGACAAGTTCGTTCTACGGCTACTCAAGTCGGACCAGAGCGTGGCGGAGACGTTGGAGCTGGGTCGGGCGGATTTGATTTCTCCGCCCTTTGTAGGCTTCCAGGGAGACTCGGTTCTGAGCGAGGTGAGACTGGAACCTGAAGTGGACGCGAATAACAGGTTCGAAGCAGATGGGGACTATCCGTTGAGCGTGACTTCCTCGTGTCAGCAGGTAACTCTCTCCTGGAGAGCTCCCACTGGCTCGATGGTGTCCATAATCTCAGAGGGAAGTCTGGTTGGCGAGGGATTCGGGGCCGAAGGTTCGCTCAACGTCTTCGTTGCCGGGAACAAGAGTTATACGAGGCGGGCTTGGTTACCTGGTGATCAGAAGGGGTTCTCTGACCTGACCCTAGAGGTAAGGAGGCATCCGGCACTATCTGTCATACTTCAGGGCAGTTTTGCCAAGAGCGGAAGCGAAATCGACGTCGGCGTGTCGACCAGCTGTCCGGCGGGGCCTCGGGGCATATTGGTCACTGTGATGACCTCAGACAGCGAGATGGTACCCCAGTTCGATATCCCGATTCCGGCAGGCTCCAAATGGGGTCAGATGAGGGTCAAGCTGGGCGCAAAGGCTGGACGTGTGAAGATGGTCGCGATGGCACCGGGTTATACGCGGGATGGGGTGACACTGATGCTCGGGTAGTAAGTGTCCGTGAATTCTCTGAATATACGGAGGTCTACTCTCCCTAAAATACGTATAGTTAATCATGATTTCCGGAGCTCTTGAGGACTACCCGGAACCGGTTGTTTATACCAATTATACTTGCTCATGGGACTGTGGCCCCTTCATTTCCAGTAGAATCAGAAAGGATGCTAGATGGATTGGAAACGATTTTTGATGTTAATAGAAGATGCCCGCTCTTGGATACCGCTCTATACGAATATAATTTAGCATCTATATTTGGCGATTTCGACCTAGCTATCCTTCCACTGCAAGCAAAATCGAACTCAAATCAACTTCCATTGGAAATGAAGGGGTACCCGAGATCCTGTGAAGCATTGTGAATACCAATACGATTCAGCCCCATAATCAGACTAAATCAGATAAAAGAACGCAGTTTCGGACCCGATTAAACATCGCCACTAAAGACTGACCCCTGCATTTCCACTGGAGCCTGTGGAACTGCTAAAATGTTCTGACCGCCCTGTGAACCCCCGTGAACAATCCACAGCGTATCATCCTTTGGTGAATAGCAGCTAGCAACAAGTTCACAAGTTCACACCTGTCAAGCCTAAATGAGCGTCTCACATTAGCGTCCGAGGCGAGTTACCGTGAGGAAACGGGTAAAGGTAGAGTTCCGGGACGATACGGGTACCAAGTACAGCCTTGCCGTAGAGGGACGAATCTCTCGTGAGAAGGTCCTCAAGATTATGGACCTTATGGAACTCGTCGAAGAGGACCACGGATTCCAGCCCCCTCCGGTCGACAAATCGACCGTGTTCGGCCGCGTGGTCGCTATAATAGACACTTCATACCCTGGGAGGGAGTTCTCCACAGCTGATATCGCCCACGACTATGAGGAAAGCCACGGAGAACCGATAGCCTTGAGCACGATATCCACCTACCTCTCCAGGTTGACTGAGAGGGGTATGCTCAACAGGCAGAAGTTCGGCAACTCATGGGTGTACCGCCGAGCTCATCTTACACTTGATCAAGCAAGTCTAAGATAAGTCTAGGTTCCCAAATATCACCCAGGCGACTGCGCCGACTTCAGGTAAGCCTTCCCGGCTTCCGTGATTTGATATAAGTATGGTTTGTGCTCCTCGCTCCGGGATACTAGGCCACGGTCGAACAGCCCCTTCAGCAGCCTAGCGTTGTGTTCGCGGGTGACTTGGATGACTTCCCTGATGCTATTGGACGCCTTGGGACCCTCCAAGAGCGTCTCCAGAATACTCGATTCTGTCGTGTTAGCAGACCTTACCGACCGCACCGACTCAGTGGCAGGAACCGAAGCAGTGGAACTATGTGATATCTGTCGTGAGACGGGCTGTGATACTATGACAGGAACAAAGGGACTCTGTATCACAGAGTCCGATGTGGCAGCCTTAGACGCTACAACAGGCCTCGAGGGCAGCGTCTTTCCCGTCGAGTAAACTTCCACTCTGGCCATAAGGTCCACAATACGTGCGTCCTGCACCATCAACCTTGCATTTAGCGCGTCGAACAAATTCTTTGCCAGTTCATTTGACTTTTGAGCATCCTCTACCGCCCTCTGATACCTCGATAGCAACGCCAATAGAATTACGAGGCTCGTGGTTGCTATGCCCGCGCCTAGCGCTATAACAACGTCATCGAGGAGCACCACGACGTAGACGGCTGTGATTAGAGCAGATTTAAGCGTAACATCATAGCATCACGATTTTTCTCACAAGGGCATCAATCAGCGGAATCACATCATCAGAACCTCCGGCCACTACCGCGGGAGCCCGACTCATCAGGTTAAGCAGACGGTTGAAGTCGCCACTTTGGATTATGCCCATCCTTGAGCACAGAAGCACCGTGTACAGCGCTTGATTTATGTTATCCTTGGCCTGACCCAGCACGCGATAGTAAGATCCCTCGCTCACGCTACTAGCTTCTTGAAATCTCTTTTTTTTTCGGCCTTCCTTCACCGCATTTCTAGCTAAAATCTGCAGATTCAAGCATTCAATTTGTCGCTTTGTCAGCGAAGAACGCCGCTCCAGGAAACCATCAAGGTCTGATATCATGCTGGACCATGTAATACCTTACAATATTGTATTAGCTTTTGTCATGTACGCAATGCCATATTAATCACAAAACCGAATTATGATGTAGAATTTTTCCCGCTTTCTTACGTCAATCCCCCTATTAATCAGATATTTTCAGGGAACCATTCGGAGATTGCCATGCTCAAAGAATCATTTTATTAAGCACATAAGCGAGCACTGGACGGAGCAAAAATGGGACGAAGGAGAAGAAAAGTTCTGCGTGTCAACAGGCGATCACTGCCAAAGGTCTTCGCTTGTCCTCGGTGCGGAGTAGTCGCCATACGAATCACATCACAGAAGGACGAAGCATCACAAGATTACATCACTGTCGTGGCTTGCGGAAATACTGCCTGCAAGGTCAGAAGAGAGTTTAGATTCACCTCGGAGAAGCCCGACATCGACGTCTACAACACATTCGTAGACGACTTCGTCAAAGCCGGTGCGACTGCGTGAGCCGGCGTGGGCCCACGGAGACCAAGCTTCTAGACGTGACAAAGGTCTCCGGAACCTTGGTCGCCGCGCTGATAGACCCTGAAGACTTTACTGTAGAACAGGCCGGAACCGTAGCTAAGAAGGTCCAGAAGCTCGGAGCCAGTTGCATCTTCATAGGAGGCTCCACAATCGCCGATCAAGGCCACTTGGACGAGGTTGTGATGCGAATAAAGCGTGATGTAACACTTCCTGTCCTTTTGTTCCCAGGTAACATCACTGGAATATCACGTCACGCGGACGCAATCCTGTTTAGTTCTCTCTTGAATTCGACGAATACTTACTTCTTGATTGGCGCACAGTCAATAGCTTCCATCCAAGTCATGAAAAGCAAACTCGAAGCGATTCCCATGGGGTACCTCGTTTTCGGGGACCAGTCCACCACAGGCTTCGTCGGTCAAGTCAGGCCAATCCCTCTCAACAAGCCTGCTATCGCCGTTATGTATGCAATGGCAGCCTGGTACTTGGGCATGCGGATGCTCTATCTCGAGGCAGGCAGCGGCTCAGAGAAGGCTATCTCCCCGGAGGTGATCAAGGCCGTCAGGGCATACTACCCAGGATTCCTCATTGTGGGGGGTGGGGTAACACGGCCTGAAAGTGCGTCCGCGGCGGCCGGTTCCGGGGCTGATATGATAGTGGTGGGAAACCTACTGCAGACAGATGGATACGAGAAGAAATTCGCGCCAATTATAGACGCGGTTAAACATATAAGACCTAGACTAATGGATGATTAGGTTCCTGCTTAGATACGCAATATGCAACATCTAGGCACCTAGTACGCTCATTCAGGAAACAGATACTTTTCCCATAAGGTGTTCCTCAAGCGTTCGGAGAACTTAACCACATCTCGGGTGTCTGCTTCAAGCTCCGTACTGACCAGAAATCTCACGGTCGTCTCCAATATTGAGATTTTTTCTACACCTACCATCAGACATTCCGGCCACATTTAAGCTATGTTTATCCTCATATTTAGAGCGGTTACAGCCTTTTTAATCAGTCACGCTGGAGGGCCACGAATATAATCTGCATAGTGATTAGCACAAGTCTTCATTTCAGTTGGTAAACTCACGGAATGTTAATAATCATCCTCGTGATTTATCTGAACATGGCCGGTGACAATCAAGTGACAGATTCAGTCCCCATCCGGCCTTCTGGAGTGCGCCAAGCTTGCTCTGAGGCCGAAGTCAGATGAAAAGAATCTTAATCGTAGATGATAACCCGGATGTCGGAATTTCTGTCCAGATTGGGCTACGTCGTCATGGATATTCAGTCGACGTGTACACTAATCCGGTCAATGCAGTCGCAGATTTCAAGCCGAATTCTTATGACTTCGTACTCGTGGACATCAGGATGCCAGTCCTCGACGGCTTCGAGGTCTACCGTAGAATCAAATCCACGGATCCGAATGTCGAAGCATGCTTCTTTTCCAGTTTTAACACCGAAGACTTCGACCTCAGCAAGCACCCCGATATCCGCACGGCACTCCACTTGGAGAAACCTGCGTCTATAGCGACAATAATCAACATGATTGAAAGTGTGAGTCGAAAACAACCCGACATTGCACAGCCTAGTTGATATTCTAGCCAACTACGAATATCACTACATTAATCCCTAATCCCACATGACCAGTCGCGAGCTTAGGGCGCCAATCATGTCACAACCTCGTTGAGTTCCTTCACGCTGACTTCGATACTCTCACCAAGCGTCTCGGCACTCGTCCTGGAGACATGCTCGAATACATGGCAAGACTGTGCCTGCACGAATAGAGCGCATTAGCGGTGGGCAGGATGATGGTATTTCCTCCTTGCTTGGAAAATCAGGTCGAGGAAAGTTTCTTTGAATACATGTGGGGTCCTGAATCACTTCCATCTTCGGTGAAATGATATCTTCCTCAATCTCTCCGATTCGTTGTTCCACGGGGTCGTCCCTGTTCCACGATCTCTCAAAGACGCCCTTATTCTGCTCAATCAGAGGTGCTTCGTTGCTGTAGATGACAATGACCATCGAACTTGGCTGAAATGTCGCACTGCCCGGCGAGGACGCATGCTCCTTGTCGCCGACTGCGAAGTTTCCCTTCGCGTCGTCGAGGTGGCTAGTCTCCATTTCCTTACAATAGGTGATGTTTCTTCTCGTCGATTCTGGTAATCAGCCTCAGTTGCCCCCCTCTCTTTTTCATGCCGAAGAAGGCTTCACCTATCTTCCAGAATCCTCAAATTGCTCCTGAGGCGAAGGAGCTACCGACTCGGCAAGGATGCCCACCGTCTTCGCGTTTGAAAGCATCCCTAGCCAGCACCCTAGTACGAGCTGAGGGACGCTTACGGTCATCCTAATCATTGAAATAGAATTTCACCTTCTACTTACGTTTTTGTTTGTTCGATACTAAAGTTAGGAAAAAGCTCAATATTACAACGGACAAGAGCGTCGTTCACTGCTCCTTCCTCAGGACCTACACCTATCAGGTACTTATTGCTGGCATCATTACCCGATTAGGACAATTTTTCGACGCCTAATCCATGATGAGTGATTCTAATGTCCTACCCTTCCATCTATAAGTTATGTGAATAATCTAGCATGGCCCTTAAGGTCCGGGTCGGTCTACCACGGATGTCGGACGAGCAATCAGCGGTGGCTCAATCGCGGCGGCAGTTCCTGAAAGTGGGGCTGGGCGTCGCCGTGGGTGGCGCTTTCGCGACTGTCGTAGGTGTCCCGTATTATACGAACCTCAACTACCAGAAGGACCAGAAGATTGCTGAGCTTCAGCAGCAGGTCGCTTCCATGCAGCAAAGTCAGGCGCAAATCAGTTCGTTACAGGGGCAGGTCTCACAACTTGCGTCGCAGTCGAGCAGTCTCCAGACGGAGCTTAACACGACGACCGGCTTCCTCGTGCTTGGTGCCGACGAGCAGACTATGCTCGAGGCCATCGTTGAGACGATAATCCCCACTGACAGCAACGGGCCCGGCGCCAAGACGGCGGGAGTCATCTACTTCATCGACAGACAGCTCGGGAGCGATTATGGTTCAGGTGGTATCATGTACATGGAAGGACCGTTCGTCCTTTCGGGGCAACAGAGTCCCGTCACGGTCGGCACGGTGACCTATCCGAACGGCACGCCGGAGCAGAGCGTCACGGCGGGTACGCACTATCAATACGCGATGAGCCCGCGCTTCTTCTGGAAGTGGGGTCTGGAGGCGCTGCAGGACTACGCCAACTCCGTCTACGGTAACAATTTCGAGTCTCTCTCAGCGGCGGACCAGACCAGCGTCCTTACTGATATCTGGGCGAACAAACCGACCTCGTTCAACGGTATCGTCCCCTCGGACTTTGCTTGGGAGTTGTTCTTCATGACTTGGGCGGGGTTTCTCACGGACCCTCTCTACGGCGGGAATCGGAACATGGTTGGCTGGGCGCTCGTGGGCTTCAATGGAACCAACCAGGGGAACTTCTACGGCGAAGGACACACTCCTCTTGAACTCGCTCTCTCACCTACGCCTATTCCTCTTAACCCAGCAAGCCTTGCCCAATTCCAGCAGTCGAGCGCTACCCTCTGAGGGGATTGAGATGAGCCAGTCCGAAGTCATCCAAGAGCCGGAGACCGACGTGTGTCTTCTCGGTATGGGGGTAGCGGGAGGGATACTGGGCACCGAACTGGCGACGGCCGGATACAGCGTGGTAGGCATCGACAAAGGCCCCTACTGGGAGTACGAGACGGACTTCGCGCTCACCAAGTACGACGAGTGGGGCATAATGATCCTCAGGAAGTTCGACCACCCGCTCCGAATCTTCACCTACACTCTCAGGAACAACTCGCAGCAGCTGGCCCTTCCTGTCAGACGGTACACCATGGACCAGTACATAGCTCCGGGACATGGGGTCGGTGGCATGGCGCAGCATTACGCCGGGCTGATGGGTCGGTTCGGCCCGTGGGTCTACCAGATGCAGTCGGAGACTGCCAGCAGGTACGGAACTAACTTCCTGAACAACGTGGACCCAAGCAACGACATCGAGGACTGGCCCATGACGTACACGGACTACGACCCATACTACGTACAGTGGGAGACCGCTTGGGGAATCACTGGTATCAACCAAGGACCCTTCCAGCCCCAAAGCAAGAACTTCCCTCTACCGCCGCATCCGTACTCAAACGTGAGCAATGTAGCCCGTCCTGTACTTGAGAACATGGGGTACCACCCATATCCGACTCCTACAGCCCTCGCCTCGCAGGCATATACGAACCAGTACGGAGTCACTGCCAACGCATGCGTCTACGACGGCTGGTGTGGAGAGCCATGCAACTTCGTCTGCGAGGTAGGTGCCAAGGCGAACACCGCATTCAGGACAATACCAGCGGCCCTCAAGACGGGGAATCTTACGCTTGTACTGAACTCCTTCGTGTTCAGGCTCGACGTCGACCCTTCGACGAATACGGTGATAGACGTCCGCTACTACGACCCGGCGGGGAACATCCATGTCCAGCCGGCCAAGGTATTCTATAACGGTCTCTGGGGCCTTAACCTCGTACGCCTGCTTTCTCTCTCGGGCATCGGAGTCCCGTATAACCCGACGACTGTGACCGGTTCCTTAGGCCGAGGTACGCAATACGGCGTGCCACCCCCTACCGTTGCCAGTGTCACCGGCAAGCTCAACAATGTCGGCGGAAACATGTACCCAGCCGGGAACGCCGAGGGTGGCGGAATCGACATCCTCGACCTCGCTGATGACAATTTCGACCACAAAGAGCTGAACTTCATTGGTGGAGGCATGCTGAGGATGGGTGTCTATCCTGGATCTGGGCCGGCGAACCTGACCATCGCCGCGAGTGTCGGGCCGACCAGTATGGGGAGCAACTTCAAGGCCTCAATCAAGAACTACTACCTTCCGCAAGCTCTCCCTGTCACCCTTTCGATGGACGGCCCGGAGCTTCCCGACACGAAGTGGAACATAGACCTCGACCCTCATCATTATGACATCTACGGGGATCCGTTAACTCGGTGGACCTATGATTTCGGGACCAATGCCTATAATTGCGCCACTTATCTTTCGGGGAGTCTGTCGGGCCCTGCCGCGACGATACTACAGAAGATGGGCTGCTCAGACATCACGCTCAGCGCCGGGGTCTCACCAGGACAGCTACCGATGGACACATTCCCCGCCCACATCAGGGGCGGATGCAGAATGGGCTCCAACTCCTCGACCTCTGTCATGAACATGTATGGCCAGCTCTGGACGTGCGAGAACCTCTTCTGCGGTGGCGAGATTACTGATACGACGGGCGACAACACCACAATTGGGGGCACGCATCCGATGGGCGCAGCACTCTACGTCCACGCGGAGGGCGTCAAGAAGTACCTCGAGAGTCCGGGACCTCTGGTCTAGGAGGCTCGATGACATTTGATTTCGACCTCATTCGTCATCGCGCCCACCAATGAAATCTGGTGGAGTCTGCTGCACTATTACCTCTTCCTCGGGTTTGCTGCGGCTACTATCGTCCTTAGCTGGATGACTTACAACGTGGAACACAACCGAAAAAGGAATGGTGCGGAAAAGAAGCAACACGCCTTCCAGAAGCATGAAGGCGAGTGGGGCAACTGGAAAGGCGTCCTGCTGATACTGTTAATCACCGGGAGTGTGCTCGCCTTCGTGGAGTACGAGACGTTCGCGTCGACGGGACTCATCACCTCCCCGAAAAACGGTGGCCCCATACAGATTGGTGTCATCGGGCGCCAATGGGATTGGATTTTTGTCTATCCAAATGGCATACAGGTCGTGGGCAACCTCACCGTACCCGAGGGCGTCAACATAATCCTCAACGTAACCTCCATCGATGTCGTCCATTCCTTCGCAATCCCCGCTCTCAGCGTGGCCAAAGACGCTGTCCCGGGCCACTACAATACCCTGTGGTTCAACGCGACACAGCCCGGTTCCTACGAGATAATTTGTAAGGAATTCTGCGGAATCGGACACGCGCTGATGACGGCCACCCTATATGTGGTGCCTCCAGCCTCATACAACCAGTGGTACGCATCACTGAACACTGCTAGCCCAAATATCGTGGTCACCATCTCCTCGGCCAAGAACGACACGACCGCAGCGACCTTCCAAGTCTCGACCAGCCAGGTGGGTGAATGAGCTCGAACGGGTGGCTGCGCGGGTGGCTGACTACCACCAACCACAAGGACATAGGCATCCTGTACTTCCTCGGGGCTGCCTTCTTCGGGTTAATCGGAGCTCTCCTCGCTGTCTTTATGCGCGTACAACTATCCATTCCCAACAACTACTTCCTGACCGCTGCAGCCTACGACCAGGCAATGACTCTGCACGGCCTCCTGATGATTCTTTGGTTTCTCTCTCCTTTCGGTCTGGCTTTTGCGAATTACTTCGTCCCGCTCCAGATAGGAGCGAGGGACATGGCGCTTCCGCGCGTGAATGCCTTCAGCTACTGGATGTATCTGGTCGGTGGCATGCTAGCCATCATAGGGTTCTTCCTCCCAGGAGGCAATGTCTCGACCGGCTGGACGATGTACGTGCCGGTCTCAAACTCGCAGTACAGCCCGGGTCCGGGACCTACTCTGGCGTTCGCTGGCCTCATCATGTTAGGGGTTTCGATAACGATGAGCAGCATCAACATCTTGCTCACGATTGCCTACTCTCGCGCGCCAGGCATGACTTGGAGAAAGGTCCCGATGCTCACCTGGTTCATCGCGTTCATGCTTCTCCAAGCGCTCTTTGCTTTCCCTTCTCTCCTCGCTGCCCTGCTTCTCCTCGAGTCTGACAGGGTACTTGGGACCTTCTTTTTCGCTTCATCCTCGGGTGGCTATATCCTTTGGGACGACCTCTTCTGGTTCTTCGGCCATCCGGAGGTATACGTCGTGCTACTCCCGGCCTTCGGGATGGTGGCGGAGATCCTCCCGGTCTTCTCGGGGAGACCAATATCTGAGAGAAATTTGATTCTCCTAGCGACCGGTGCCGTCGTCGTACCTCTGAGCTACCTGGTCTGGGAGCACCACATGTTCATCACCGGAATAGACCTGAGTGAGGACGAGGCCTTCAGCATCTCAACGCTGCTGATCTCCATACCTTTCGACATAATCATCCTCTCCTTCCTGAAGACGCTAACCAAGGCCACAATAAGTCTCACAGTACCTATGCTCTTCGCCATCGGTTCGATAGTCCTGTTTATAATTGGCGGCGTCGCAGGAATCTTCCTCTCCTCCTTCGTGCTGGACGTCGTCTTCCGAGGGACGTACTTCGTGGTTGCCCACTTCCATTACGTCATGGTAGGAGCGGCCATATTCGGGCTCTTCGGGGGTCTCTACTTCTATCTCCCGAGGTTGACGGGAAGAATGTATCACGAGGGACTCGCGAGACTCCACTTCCTTGTGTCGTTCATCGGTTTCAATATCCTCTACTTTCCCATGTTCTTCCTCTACGAGATGCCCAGAAGAATCTACACTTACCAGAATCTTCCCGATTGGGGCCTCCTGAACTCGATAGCAACAGTGGGGGCTTTCATCTTCGCGCTGGCCCAGGTACTACTCGTAATCAACCTCGTCCGGACAACATGGTGGGGTCGCCTCTCTCCTCCGAACCCGTGGGGCGTCACCTCCCTCGAATGGACTCCCACAATAATGGGTGCCTCGCCGGAGCTTGAACCGACGCACATTGGCGAGTCCCATCACGACCATCTAAGCTCGCGGCCGCTTGAGTTATCCATCGGCACGGGTGTTGCGTTTCTGGGGATTGCTCTCGTTGGGTTCTATTCGTGGGGATGGTTGTTGTTCACCCTCGGGGCAGCAGTAGTCTGCTACGGCGGCATAGGCTGGGCTCGGGACAACTCCCGGGGTGGTATCCACATGCCGGAGGAAGGACCGACAGAAACTTGGCCGTTCAACCATATCACCAAGATGCGGCTCGGGATGTGGATATTCATCGCCACTGAGGTATTCATCTTCGGCGCGATACTTTCTACTGACATCTACATCCGCGTCTACACTGCCGTCTGGCCCCTTGCAATCTCAGTGCAAAACATCCCCGTCGCCTACTGGAGTACTGTCGTCCTGCTCACCAGCGGAGCCACAGCACTCCTTTCCTTGCAATCGATAAAATCTGACAACAGGAAAGGCATGGTACGGTGGCTTGTCGCCACTTTCGCGCTAGGTGGTGTCTTCATCGTCACCCACGCTTACGAATGGTACACCCTGATATCCAGGAGCCCACCCTTCACATGGTCCAGTGGTCTTCCTGGAAGCACGTATTTCTTCACCGTTGGACTCCACTCCACGCACGTACTTGCAGGGATGATAATCATCGGCTACCTCCTCTATCGCACGAGGAAGGGTGCCTATTCCAAGAGCGACTATTTAGGTGTCCAGAACTTCGTACTTTTCTGGCTGTTCATCGACCTCGTCTGGCTCTTCATTTTCCCGATGTTCTATCTTTCATAGATGATTGCGATGAAGACTACCTCTATCGTAGCCGTGTGGCTGCTCTTGGTCGCAGGCGTCACTGCCGAGACTGTTGTTTACTACACTAATCCCGGAGGCTACGCGACGGAGACCGCGATAGGACTTATCGCTACGGCTGGCGCCATCACGACGGCGACATTCTCAATGTCCTTGAAGGACGAAGACATGTCGCTCAGGTTCATGATTCTCATACCCGTGGCACTGGTGACCGTCTTGGCGGTCTCGATGCTTTTCGCCTATCCGGTGAACTTCTGAGATGAGAACCAGTTATAGCCGTCCCAGTAGGTTCACGATAGGCGCTATGCTAGTGATAGGCATCCTAATCCCAATACTCATTGGCTCTGTGCTGGTGTTCGGACTTCAGTCTCCCGCACCTGTCACCCAAACACAGACGTCCCAGAACACTACTTCGACTAAGTTGGTCTCGTTGAACACCTCAACCATAATGACGCCAGGACCCTGCGTAGGAGCCATGAAATACAGCGGTCTCGATTCTGCCGACCCCGCCCATAATGCCACCCTCACCTTCCCTATCTTCGCGATTCCATTAAACGGGACAGCGGAGATCTGCATCACCTACTCCCTATCCGCTACAATGCCAAACATGAACGTGACGATGAATCTGACGACCGGCGTCACGATTGGAACCTTCAGCACTACCCTGTACCCCAACGGAACGGTGGAGCATCCCTTCTTGCCGGCGAAGGGAATAGAGATTTCTCCAAATCAGACCAAGATTACAGTTGGAGGCCCTGACCCTCCCTCCATCGAGGTCGCTTACACCATAAGGGCCGACTCAACCAAGGGGTTCTACTTCCTGAATGTCGGTGCCATAGCCCCTGAGGCATGCAACGACGAGTTCCGTTTGAGCGTCGGCTACGTCTTCACACAAGCGAACGATTCAGGTTCATACTTCCCTATTCCGGCTGGCTCGAGCAACTGCACTCCGTCTGGGGGAGAAATCTCCTCGGCTATCTACGCCGTCAAAGGTGTCATAGTGATTCCTCTTGAATGCAGCGATCTCACCTGCGACCTGAACGACACCGGCTGACAACCCTGAACCGCTATAAGATAGTTCGGCACCGCTATCTAGATCATCTCGGCTCTTGTCGGTGCCCTATTGTCCATCCTCTCAGATTTTCAAAAACACCGACTTCTCTGCGTAGACAAAAGCCGGAGTCACGGCAAGTGACATCGCAGCCTGCGCCGTTGAAATTCAGGTCTGCGCATTTGCCTTGGCATAGGCGAGAGTCTCCATCGAAGGCGTGACGACGCCCATCTCTTGATTATAGTCGACGATCAGCACCGAAGACCAGTACGTTCCTGTCGTTATCCCGCCCGGCAAATCAGGAGCCACCTCCTGTCGTGGCAGATATGTAGCTGAAACTACACCGACAAAGCTGCGTGAGCTTCAAGAACTCATTAAAGTAGACAGATTCAGAGATCCACCCGAGTCGGTCATTGCACCGGGGACCATGGTCACGGGCTCGTGTAGCTCTGATGAGTCCTCTCATCGGTATCATGGTCAAGTCGTACCCGCGATGCCTGGACACAGCTCACTGAGCAGTCATAGTGTCTGAACTCCAGTATCCGGGAGGGACGCTAACATCACGCTACTGCCAGATACTTGTTCGTGACCACAGCTTGCAACTCTAACATAAAAGCTCAAGACAAATCCTCTTCTAGGATTTTCCTGTCACGGCGTCCTCCGTTCTCTATGTTGATTAACTACTGGGAGAACATTCCCGCGGTCGACGGGCGTGAGCTTCATGACTTATCGATACATCAGGTTCAGCCGTAGGCTGGAGCCGTTCGAGTCACCGCAACTGGATGAGCTCGCTAGGCGCATGGGCGTGCTCAGTCGCCTGAACAGGAAGCAGCGATATTTTCTCTCCAGGCGTACCTACTCAGCCTTCAGTTTTCCCGGGGGAGTCGCGTTCGGGAGTTGGTACTGGAACAGCCTTGAGGACGGCGAGCGAATGGCCATAGCGGCTCACGAGTTCTCCCACATAAGGTCAAGCGATATGATTAGGAGATTCTGGCGTATCGCCGTACCGTCTCTCGTTGTCACACTCGTGATCATGTTAGCGGTTTCTTCGATGCTGGTGTACGGTCCCTCCATAGCGATATTCGCCCTGCCAGGTTTAGCCCTCGGTACTGTACTTACTTTTGTGTGCTCTTTCATAATCTTGGGTTCGATTAATGCGGGTTGGAGGCGGTCGATGGAGATACGCTGTGATATCGATGCTTCGAAGTACACCAATGGCGAGGACCTGATACACACTCTTTCTTTATGGGAGGGTGCCATAAGCGAGAAGGTGAAGAAGACGATAAGATACAGAATTCTGTCGAGATTCTACCCGACACTTGCTGAGCGGACTCAAGCGATTAGGGCAGCTACGGAGAACAACATTCATCCATAATCGCAATGGATGGTGTCGGAAAAACTCAATGAGGAAAGGCGGTTTGGATGCCATAAGCGCTTATCTAACCAGTGTTTCCACTCCACGGCCCTTGACAGATACGGTCGACGCGATATTCGCAAAAACGAAGAAGGGAAGGCTCCTGTTCCAAGATAGGAACGCCCTGTCCACAGAATTCGTCCCGGACAACCTTCCCTTCAGGGAGGCGCAGACCGAAAACGTAGCGGAGGTGCTGGCACCAGCGCTGCTGGGCTCCAAACCCTCGAATCTTCTGCTCTATGGCAAGACCGGCACTGGAAAGACGGCCGTCGCCACCCTCGTCATTCGTAAATTGCTCTCCCAAGATGACACAAGGCAAATCCTCACGGCATACGTGAACTGCAGGCTAGCGGGCACCGAATATCTCACTCTCGCTAGGATAAGCGAAGCTCTTCCCATGGATAAGGACAAGCGAATCCCCCTCACGGGACTGTCACTGAGCGAGGTCGCAAACAGAATTTTCAAGACAATTTCCAAAGAAAAGATTCATCTGATACTCATCCTCGACGAAATCGATTATCTCGTCAACACGAACGACGATACCCTCTACAAGTTCACGAGGTCGGGTGAGGACACGGCGCCAGGATTCCTTACCATAGTGGGAATCTCGAACGACCTGAGATTTAAGGAGCGCCTCAATGCAAGGGTCTTGAGTAGCCTCGGCGAAGAGGAGATTGTCTTCCCCCCGTACACTACAGCAGAGCTCCGTTCAATCCTGACCGCGAGGGCAAAGATTGCCTTCAGGTTGGGTGTGGTGCCAGAATCCACGATCAATCTCTGTGCAGCTCTTGCCGCTTCAGAGCACGGGGACGCAAGAAGGGCCATCGACATGCTTAGAGTCGCAGGCGAAGTCGCCGAACGCGAAGGCCGTCAGAGTGTGGACGAGGAGAGCATCAGGAAAGCCTCGGATAAGATCGAGCGCGACGTCGTGGAGAAGGCTCTTCCCTCGCTCCCGCTACAGGCGAAGATAATCATCATCGCGACCTCAAAGTTCCTAAGCGGGACCAACACTGGTGAACTCTATCTCGCCTACACCAACCTCGCGAAAAAGTCAGGAGTGGAGGTGCTCACTCAGAGGAGGGTCAGCGGAATAATAGCTGAACTCGACGTGCTCGGCCTCATCGAGGCCGCCGTGGTGAGCAAGGGGCGGAAGGGAAGGACGAAGCACATAAAGCTCCTGGTGGACAACGACACCCTCGGTCGCGTTATAGGCGAGGATGCCCGCTTGCTTGACCTAATCTGATGCCAACGTGCCATATACCTGCTTTGTAAAGCTCCGCTTGATTACCTGCAGAGTTGACAGGTCCACTATCGGAGCGATTGAGACGGTCGGCTCCATGCCCATGTTGGCCTGGAACGGCGTCTGCGCCTGAAATGTCCCGGAATTCACTATCAGCGTACCTCTGTAGTCTAGCACGTCGATGGCATGTACATGACCTGCGTGAAAAACATCGGGCACGGGATCGATTACCAGCATGTCTCTAGTTTCGGGCGACAAGGCGGTCCGTTTGCCGTACATAGGCGCAAGGTGCCTCGACCTGAGGAGAATCTGCATAGCAGCCCCGGGCCTGCTGTAACTCAGGTCGGGAATCGTCGCGATGATGTCGTCAAGACTCCTGCCATGATACACCAGGAAGTTCACCCCATCGAGCCTCACGTACGAGGGATTGCCCACGCTCTTAACATTCCCCAAAGAGTAGAGTTCGCCGGCGACGTCCATTGGCACGGCGGGCTGCGGCAAGGCCTGCCTCACGGGGTCATGGTTCCCAGGAGAAACGACGACCTTGACGTGTTTCGGAATTTGTGCTATCAGCTTCGCGGCTAGCGAGTACTGTCTCTTCAGGTCCCTTTCAATCAGCTGGTTCTCCTGACCCGGGTAGACACCTATCCCATCGACCACATCCCCCGCGATCACAACGTACTTCACCCGGCTTACAACGTCGAGGTCACCCAGCTTCCCGTTCAACCATAGGATGAAGCGCGCGAAATCATCATGAAGGAACATCTTGCTCCCAATATGGAGGTCCGAGAGCAGAACCGCGTATCCCCGATGAGACGAAGTGACACCCTTGTGGCTAGGTACGTCGGGCATGGTCAGCGACTTGACAAATGGCTGTCCATTGCGTCCCCAGCCTACGTCCGCAAGGACAAAGCTGTCGAGCGGTATTCTTGCTGCGATATCCGCATTCTCCTCCCTGCACTGCATCCTGATGCTTCCCGTGGGATCGTCGATTATCAGCTCAACGTTTCCTCGTTTGCTGTCCTTCGACGATAGAAGGCCACCAATCCTAACTTTCTCTCCCTTCTGTGCCTTCGCAGTCTCGACGGTCATCAAGTTCTTTGAGTCCGGTCTCTTTCTAGCGACCCCCAGAAGCCTCCAGTACCTATCCTGGAAGAGTTTCTTGAACCCGATGTCGGCCGCGACCGGGGCGATGTGCGTCGTTGGGTCGCTCAGAACCTCTAGTTCGCCAAGTTCTGCAGGCGCGCGGGGAACATCCTCGCCACCAGGCAGGACCTCTTTGGGTATCAGTTCCTCGATGTCAACCTTCGTGACTACCCGCTCACCTCGTTCTGCCTTCCTGCGAATCACATGGTTTACGAGAGACTCGGCGTCCATGTCAGAGGGGAGCTTCGAAATCAGCTCGAACGCCTCTCCGTCTATCTGGTACCCTTCGGAAAGCGCCCTCGAGACAGCCCTTAGAACATCGGTCGACATATCAACGAGCCTCCCGCCCGAAGATTGCGGCAGCTTCGATAAGCTGCCGGCCGATGACGATCAGCTCCTCGATTCTTATCTCATCGAGCGACTCACAGTAGATGCGCGTCTTGGGCTCTGTCCCCGAAGGCCGGAACATAATCCACGAGCCGTCCTTGAAAACGAGCTTGACACCATCCAATCTCCTTATCTCAGAAATCCTGAAGCGAGCAAACGCGCTCTCCGCACTTTGCGCTAGTTTCTCAAAGCCCACCAGGCGCGCCACGTTTACCTGCTTGTAATGCCATCTCGGCTCTGAGTTCAGGAGATTGAGCAGGCTCCGGTCCCGCGCCACAGCATCCGCTATCATTACCGCGGCGTACATTCCGTCTTCCCACATACCCCACGAAGGGTCGACTACCTTGCTCGGCTCTGTCGCGAAGACCGCGCCTTCTTTTTCTACCTCAGCGAACGTCTTCCCTATCCTGCTCCTGACGATCCTCGCGCCTAACGCAATGGCTTCTTCCTCCACGGCAGAGGAGGTGTTCTCAGAAAGCACGACGACCCCGCGCTGCTTCAACACAGCCTTCATGACCATTATCGAGGTGAGAGAGTCAGGAAGGACCTGACCTGCCGAGCTAATCATAACGAGCCTGTCCGCATCGCCGTCATGCGCGAATCCCAAATCCAAACCCAAGGCGCGCACTATCGACGCTGTCTCGGAAAGATTCTGTGCTGTCGGCTCCGGCAGTCTTGCGGTGAAGCGCCACGATGTCTGCGCGTTCAATGGCGTCACCCGGTGGCCAAGGTCACCCAGCATCTTCGGAGTCACGAAGCTGGCAGGTCCATTCGAGCAGTCTACTAGGATTCTCAATCCGTTATCGACAGGACCAAACCTAGCCTGCATCGACTCGAGATAAGATTCCAACGCACGTCCTTGAGTCACCCTCCCAAAATCCCTCGACTCCATCCGCGGCTTCACGACCATCACCCTCTCAATCTTCGCCTCGTCCTGCTTCGAAAGCTCCATGCCCCTGCTATCGAAGACCTTCAGGCCGGAATACTCCGGAGGGTTGTGCGAAGCAGTAACCGAAAAGCCAAGCTTGCAGCCGCTCTGACGCGCTCCATATGCAGTCACAGGGGTAGGAACGAGACCAAATGACAATGTCTCACTGCCCGCCGCCGTGATGGCTGCCGACGCCACGCGTGACAAGACAGCCGAACTCTTGCGCCCGTCCCATCCGACGCCGTACCTACCCCGGCCGAACGTGAAAGACGAGCTCAGGGCGAGGTCGTAGACCTGCTCGGGTGTCTGACCGACATTGAATATCCCCCTTACTCCAGCAGTGCCAAAGGCCTTCAGATGGAGTTGACCTCAGGTGCACGTCGGGATGAAACAGAGGTGCACAAGAACTTAGGGACCCAGCCCACCACGACGCGTCGGGCCGAATGTCAACCACACGTTAATTAATGTAACAGCCAGACCGTGATTGAATGAAATTTGTCGAGCCCCAAGTCTACTTGATAGGCGAGACGACGGTCCACCTTGACCAGACAAGAAAGATGCTCGGGGCCCTTGGAGGCGAGACGGCTCTAGACTGGCTATCGAAGACCCTCCCAAACTCACGCTCCCACGGGGAGCTCCTTACAGAGGTTGCAGGGAGGATTTGTTACAAGAGCTTCGGCGTTGGGCTCAATCCGAACGTGACGAAGATACGCCAAAGCTCGGAAGACTACATCCAGAACACGCTCTCGAAGGGTGACGGGTCCATATTCGAGCATGCCTCATGTACCTTCGCCTTCCTGAATGTGAGCAGAGTCTTCACGCACGAGCTGGTTAGACATAGGGCGGGAGTGGCGATAAGCCAGGAATCGTTCCGATACGTCCGCCCTACAGATATCGGCCTGTGGCTACCTCCAGAGCTCCGTAAGAAGGAGGTCCAGATCAAAGCCATAGTGGAGCGAATCGAAAAAGACTACAAGGACTTGGAGGCGAGCTATGACTGGAAGGGCATGAACTTCGACGCAAAGAAGAAGATAACCTCGGGTCTCAGACGTATCATGCCGGATGGCATGGCGACTTCAATCATTTGGACCGCCAACCACCGCACCATACGACACGTTATATCGATGCGAACGGCGGAATCTGCAGAGGCGGAGATCCGCTACGTCTTCGATAAGATTGCCCGCCTCATGAAGAGGAAATTTCCGCTAATCTATGCAGATTTCACCTACACCAACCTCCCCGACAAGACGCGGAGCTGGCGTCCGAAGTTCGTCAAGGTCTGACGCTAAAGGATAAGAGCACATTACTGGTAGGTGGCTCGCCGGGGTGGCGGAGTCTGGTTAACGCGCGGGCAACTCGCTTGTTGAGCGAATCCGCAACTCGAGATCCAGTCGACTAGTCAGCCCGTGATCGAAAGGTCATGTGGGTTCAAAGCTCGGAACGCAGGTACGCCGAGTGGAAGTCCCACCCCCGGCGCTTCAGATATATGAAAATCGGTCTTTGTCCTACGCCGTCTTGAAGGATTCGCCGCATCCGCAGGTGGAGATTGCGTTAGGGTTCTTGACCACGAACCCGCCTCCCATAAGCTTGTCGGACTGGAAGTCAATCAGCGAACCCGCTATGAAAGGCATGCTCGACTTGTCCACTATCAGCTTCGCCCCATACTGGACGATGACATAGTCGTCGTCGTTCGACTTGTCCTCGGGCACCATACCGTAAGAAAGGCCGGAGCAGCCGCCTGCCGACACAAAGACCCGGAGTCCTGCCCCTGGCTTACCCTGCTTCTCAAGGTAGATATTGAGCTCCCGGGCTGCCTCTTCAGTGATGGCAACTACGGGTTTAATCTCCTTGGCTTCTTGGGACATCCATTTCCGTCGTCCTCCGGCCTCTATAAAAACCAACTTCTAGCTCAGCTTCGCTACCACCTCTGCAATCTCGTTATAGGGGGGCTCCTGACCTGGGTCGTCGCTTATCCAGCGATAGCGCAGTATTCCCTTGCGGTCGATTACGAATGCGGCCCGCTTCGCCACCCCTTTGTAACCGAACCCGACCCAAGGGTCCTGAACGACAGCGAACATCTTGATGACCTTCCTGTTGTAGTCGCTCAACAGGGGGAATCCCAGATTATAGGTTTCGGCGAACACCTTCAAGGTGAAGATGCTGTCCGTGCTTATCCCGGTGACGTTGCCCATCCGCTGCCCGGCTCCGACGCTGTCCCTGAACACACACATTTCCCTGTCACAGACTCCCGAAAACGCGAAGGGGAAGAAGAGCACTGTCACAGGTCCTTTCTGGATGAATTCCGAGAGCTTCCTTTCTTTACCTTCAGAGTCGAAGAGAGAAAAGTCTGGGACCTTCTGGCCGATTCTCAGGACCACGACAGTCAAGACTACGCTGGAATCTTAAGTCTTTTACGATACCTCGAGCTTGCTCATCAGGTCCACGCAATCTGTGATGAGCGACACTATCTCAATCTGTTTCTTCGGGTCCTTCTCATTCTCCAGAAGCGCCGCGTTCTCCTTCAGTTTTACGACTATCAGATCCTTAAGGCTCAGAGCAACGTCGGCATATGTGATTTCTTTACTTGACAGCGCGGCATCAAGGTCGTCATGCGTGGTGCACAGAACCTTCCCCTTGTATCTGAGTTGAACCCCATTGTCAATAGGACAGGGTTCTTTCATCATGACGGCGCCGCGTCTCATCAGCTCCACCGTGAGCTGCATCTTCTCCCTAGGCTTGCTCATCAGGATGGCTTTCGCCGCCTATGTCCCTAATTAATCATTGGGCTTGGAAATCGTACCATCAACGCCTGAGAAAGACTGCCTGTTCTGATAGTAAGGGCGCTACTGCGCTAAAGATTAAGGAATACCCAAGATGAAAAATCTGACAATGGGTGAGCTAATCAACCATTGTCAGTCAAGAGCCCGTCGATGGGACAGATTGCCGGCAGCGGGTGGACAATCTACGAGACTTGTGGCTCGAAGGCGAAGGAAGAACCTTGAAGAACACAAGTTCATCACAAACCAGGTTGACAGTTAAACCATCACGCCATGCTGACGGTACTGAAACTCAAAAGAGAAAACCAAATATGCCTCCCAAGGGAGCCTGAAGAATCCACTTTGGCTACAGGTGTCCATAATTTGAGCAGCAAATCAAAGAAGCAGCAAGAGAACGATGGTAAGCTTGTCAAGGCGTCTGCCAGCCTCCAGCAGATAGCCGATTCCAACATCACCCCGAGGAACATACGAAAGATTGTAAAGGACTCCATAGCCGTTCTCCAGGACACAAAGCTGAGCGTTGCCGTCAGGGCAGCGAACGCGATAAGCATGCTCGACGAGGTGGCTCAAGATCCCAACATGCCGTCCTTCGCCCGTGTCACTCTCTGGTCTGCTGTCTCCGAACTCGAATCCATACGCGAGTAGCAACACTTAACAAGCTTCCATGCGACGACGACGATAGTTGCCGGTCTGCCCCAACTGCGGAACCTCTACCGACACACCCACGAAGGTCTTCTCCGTAATAGTCGAGCCGGGGGAGGGTGAAAGAGGCCTGACCCAGCGAAAGGTCGGCATGTATCAGTGCCCGAAGTGCGGTTCGAAGTTCCCGATTATTATCAGCCGACAGAAATACCTTGTCATGGCGGAGGATCAGCTTAAGAAGATACAGAGCGACGTCAAGGACCTAAGGAAGAGCAACGAAGACTTGGAGCGAACAATAGAAGGGCTGAAGAGAAACCAAGAGGAACTGCACGAGCTCCTCAAGAGCAGGGAAAAGGAGTCCCAGATGAAACAGCTGGAAGTGAAGCTCCAAGCGCTCGAGAACCAAGTCTCCTATCTCAGAAAAGAGAAGGGAGAGCTAGAGGAGAAGGTATCCAAGTTCCGTTAAACTTGGTAACCTTCGCTCGCCACGGATTCGACCGAGTAGGAAGAGATTTTCTCCTCCAGCACAGCTTTCTCCGTCCGAAGGGCCTCGACTTCGCTGGCTAGGGAAGACGCGTGTCTTTCCATCTCCAGCGTCGTCAACTTCTCCTTCAGGGCTGAAATATCGCTGATCAGGGATGCCTGTTCTGCTTCCAGCGCTGCGATATGCCCCTCAAGCTCTGTCTTGCGGTCAACATATTGGGTAACTACTTCCATCGAAGACCAAACACGAGATTACGACGAAAACGATTTCACCGACCAGACGCAAAACAATTGATACAATCGTTAAACCCTTTCAATCACACCGAAATCTTATCAACGCCGAGATGACCCTATCTCCGGATGAAAGGAGTCTGGCTGTCGTCAAAAGACGGAAAAGGAGACGCGCTGACCAAACTCATGACGCCTCGAGTCGTCCAGATACTCAAGGTTCTACGGGATCAGTCGATCGGACTCTCGAACGCTGAGATAGATTCGCTCCTCGGGACGGCTTCTCAATGGGTGGCGTTCTGGGAGTTGCGTGAGCTAATAGCCTTGGACATCATCGAGTTCGAGGTACAGCCGTTCGGGGAGCCTGGCAAATACAGGCTGACACAATCAGGCGTATCTATCGCTAGTGGGCTCTAGTGCGGGGGGTGGGATTTGAACCCACGAACCCCTAAGGGACGAGGTCCTGAGCCTCGCGCCGTTGACCAGGCTGGGCGACCCCCGCGGATATCGCTTCGCCTGGAAAAGTGGTTTTAAAGTCCTTCACCTATGGAGTCTCCTTAATTCGACCTTGGCTTGCTCCAAGACCTTCCTTCTTTCTTCCTGGAGACTCCTGCCAGCGCGATTGATGTAGAAGTTCAACATGCTCATCGTAGACTGGAAAGGGGTGGTCTTGCGTCTTGAGCTCCTTTCGGCAGATTGTTTCAACGACTCAGCTATCCTTGACGGGCTCTTGTAGGTAAAGACCCCACGCTCAAGGTCTAACGTGTTACTAGTCTCGTTAACCTTCTTCGACCATCCGGCCATAAATATATTTTCCGAACCGCAACTTTATGAGCGCAGAAGAAACGTTCTCATGCGATTGAAGAGCCTCGGCCGGGATTTGATCCCGGGACCCCTGCCTATTTGGATTCATTACCAAGGCAGTGCTCTACCAGGCTGAGCTACCGAGGCGAGGTGGACAGACGCCAATATGTGCGATTTTTTAGTGTTTGGTGTTTGGAAGCTGTTCGCTTGTGCGACTCTCATCCTCACCCCACGCCATCTACGGGCGACTAGGCTGATTTAAAAGACAATACAACGCCGGCCGGCACGTGCCGGGGTAGCATAGCTTGGCTTATTGCGCCGGGCACGACCCTTAGGTGGGCGAAACTCATAATCCCAAGCGAGATGCGATATCCGGAGGTCGCGGGCTCGAAAGAAGGAACAGACGAGAATCCCGCCCCCGGCACTTCAGAAACCTTATACCCACGAGTCGTGGACGGGCGCAGTCGTACATGATTCCACTACTGAGCACTACCAGCTACTACAACTTCCTTAGCGGGACCATGATAACACTGTTCGTCATCACCCTTGCCGTAATCTTCGTGTACGAATACGAGGTACTCAGAAGACCGAAGAACCAAGGCTAAGCCCGCGACTTTTCATTCCAGATTCTCACCGAGCTCCCACTGTCTCCGTGCAGTTCGTGCCCACCATTCACACTTGTCTTCAACCTTAGGTTCGTGACGAGAACCCTCTGACCAGGCTTGGCGTCAATGCCGATGGCGTTCCAGATGACTATTCTCACCTTCTCCTTCGCAGAAGAATCACCTAGGTCAAACTGCGTCAACGATCCACCCGAGCCGTCTTGTCTTGTGAAGGTGGAACTCCTGCTCTCGCTAAGTACCAGGCCCTCCACAGCAACAAGCTCACGTAGTCCCCCAATCTCGAGGAGACTCTTCGACAAGCTCGAAATCGGAGGCATTCTCGAAACGAGCTTCTCCTCCTTCAAGACCTCGATTTTCCCCTTCCTTCCCAGATTCAAGTTCGGTTTTCCATCGAATCCCTGCCTGACATAGCCATTCAGCACTCTTACCGGGGTGTCGACGGATATCTCGGTCAGATTTATCGCCTCGGGGTTGTCATCCCATATCGTGAGCTTCGACGTCCCGCTCCTGTCGAAGAGAACGAGCCGCCTGTACCTGCCCGTTTCTCCATCCTTCTTCCTCTTGTACTCAGAAACAGGGTAGACAGCCAAGACCCTCGCCACTATCGTGATGTCATTCGCGCCCACATAGAGGTCCTTGATGGTTAGGTCGGTGGTGGTCATATGCTGCAGCTGGACGCCGAGTTCTCCGGCTATGAGAAACAGAGCGCCCTGGTCTGTGAGGAAACCCGCGCCCACGGTCCGCTTCTTCTCTTCGATCATGCTCATGACTTCCTCCCTCGTGAGCTCGGACCTGTTCCTGAGGACCTCATCCATCAACGAATCGAAATCATACATCGCCGAGCACCATCCGCCTTTGCTACGATACAGCTTGCCTAGACTTAATGCTTGAGCATACCGAATGAGGACATCGATTGCCAGTGACGCACATCCGAAGTCTAGGTTGTCGTCTGCGCCTTCGGCATTGATAATTCAATCTCCAGCACCGGGAGGCTGAGTTGTCTGCCGTCTCTGGAGACAACGCTCTCACCATCTATCTGGATCTTCGAAATCTGGACTTGGCTGAAGAATCTCTTCCTGAGAAGCTGCGCTACATCCACGGCCATATTTATCGCCTCGCCCCTCGAGCGAAGGACAACATGGTCTGCGCCGCTGTTAAACATGGTTATGCAGGCGGTGACATAGTTCAGGAGTGGTTTGGACTGACCGACGATTACGGTTTTCGTAGCTTCCGGCATGCCGGACATACGGAACGGCCCTGCTTATAACGCCTACGCAGTACTGAATTTCTGCTTGGTTACCACAGATTGATATAACCATCCGTTTACGTCCGGGCACGAGCGGGGTCGTCGGCTAGGCTGCAGCATAGGGTGCAGGGCTAGTCTGGTCTAGGCTTCAAAGAAAAATCGGAAGATGCCTCGGGCGCTTGAGACCGCCGGTTCAAATCCGGCCGACCCCACCACTCGGATTCCAAGTTCGCCTGGACTAGCCATAGTTCGCTCACTCTTCGACATCCTTCTGCTTCATTCTGATTGTTGTACGAAGGGCGAAGTCGACGGTTATCCCTTCCCCTTCCTTCTGGATTGAGAAATGATAGGATTCTATCTTGGTGTTCAGGTTCTGGAGTTGTTTCCTGAACTGCCTCTCAAAAATGCTTAGCTGGCTACCAATTCCCTCCAGCGTCTTATCGGAATCTTCGTCTTCCTCAATATCGGATTCGGACATCTAATTCTCCCCGCAGGTGTCCCGCTTCTTCCTAACGTTCGTCTTTTTGACCGGTGCAACTCCGGGAACAATCCCGACGACCACAGACGCAGCAGTAGCGACGCCGACCGCTGTCAGCGGACGCCTCTGGATTGCTTCTCTCGTCTTCTTGACTGATTCGTTAACGCGAACCCACACCCTATTACCTGCATTTTCCAGCCCTGACCTTGCTTCCTGCTCGAATACCAAATCCATTTTCTTAGGTCCCATCCGAATCTTAGGATATGATATTCCGGGAGTCTCATAAGCTATGGAGAAGTTCACTGATCCAATACTCGGAAGAAAGTTCTGGGCCTGGACACCCGAGATACCGATTCGGTATGCTCAATCCTCATCGACAATGCTAATAGCCTTGAAAAGTGGGTGATTCGCGCAATATTGACACGCGTCATCGGTCATCTCGACCTCGACTATTTCTACGCCCAGGTCGAGGAGATTGGGGACCCATCTGTGAAGAACGTTCCGCTGGTCGTGTGCGTATTCTCGGGACGGACGGAGACCAGTGGCGTGGTGAGCACCGCCAACTACAGAGCGAGGAAGATGGGGGTTCGGTCGAGCATGCCAATCGCGGTTGCCAAGAGGCGATTGGAGGGTACCGAAGCCAAGTTCATACGCATGGACCGCGCAAAGTACGAGGCGTACTCAAACCAGGTGATGGATATAATCAAAGAGTACGTTGACGTGATGGAGCAGACTGGGATAGACGAGACATTCTTCGACATAACTAGGAAGTCGGAAGAAGACTATGCAGCTGCGACCGCCATGGTCAAAGACATCAAACTGACCGTCTTTGAACGCGAGAAGCTGACCTGCTCGGTGGGTATCGCCCCCAACAAAGTCGCCGCGAAGCTCGCCTCTGACTTCAAGAAACCCGACGGGCTGACCGTAATCTTGCCGGAGAATCTCAAGGCATTCATGGACCCGATGCCCGTAGAGAAGCTCTATGGTGTGGGCCCAAAAAACACTCAGATCTTGAAGGAGCTCGGAGTCATGACAATCGGCGACCTCGGGAGGAAGGACTTGGAATCCCTCGAGCGCGTCTTCGACCGTAAGTTCTCAGTCTATCTCCACAATGCCGCCAACGGCTTCGACGATGAACCGGTGGTGAGTTATATCGAGGCCAAACAGATTAGCAGGATAATAACCCTAAAACAGGACTCTGGCGATTCCCAAGCCATAGTCGCCCAGCTCTCCCCTGCAATCGAGGATCTGCACAGAAAAGTCATCGAGAAAGGCGTCTTTTTTCGTTCAGTTTCAGTGATTGGCATACTGACAGATCTCTCAATCAAGACCAGGACCAAGACCGTGGAAGTCCCTGGCAACGATCTACTATCGCTCAAGAAGGCGATTAACGAACTCCTTGTCGCCCTCCTCGGCGAGGGCGTTGAGTTGAGACGGGTCGGAGCGAGAGTGAGCGACTTCTCGGAAGCGAAAAATCAAAGCTTCCTTTCGGAATATCTCGGGTGAATTCATCGGATGCTGGAGCTGAGTGAAAGAGAGGAAATAATCACCCGATACACGCACCGTTCCTCAAGCCGCAAGTACCTCGAGCGCGCCGTCGACGCAGTCCTCGAGGGTCGTGTCAAGAGACACGTATTCATGCCAAGCGAGCGCATGATTCATACGGTCGTCGGCAGGAATGGTGATGAGTTTGTGGACCCCGAAAAACCATTTTGCTCATGTGAGCATTTCTTCTTCCGGGTTCTCGGGAACAGAGACCAAAACTGCTACCATCTTCTTGCCGAAGCGATAGCTACCGAGACGAACCGCTTCGTCAAGATTCAGTTCCACGACGAGGAGTTCCGTCCCTTTCTGAGGTTGCTCTCATTAGACCTCCTGACCCGGTCAGGCAGTCGACGCGATGATGAAGCAGAGCCACAGCCGTGATTTGAACACGGGACCACCTGCTTACAAGGCAGGTGCTCTACCAGGCTGAGCTACTGTGGCAGGCGCCACTCTCCAGCCTGAGGTCGCCTTATCACTTTTCCCGGAAGTTTCATAGCGAGGGTGTCCGGTCTACCCAGAGGTCAGCATGTACGACTTCACTTTGTCCTTGTCGAGGTCGCACAGCAGTCCCTTCAGGATGCCCGAGTTGTATTCGCTTCCGGGATTGAAGCAGACTGTCTGACCTATCTTCACCATGCCCCTGGACTCATGGATGTGGCCATGTATACCGGCGAGTGGCTGATACTTTTCTACGCTCGCCCTCACAGCGGTACTGCCTGCGGAGATCATGACAATGCTCCCGCCCGAGACCACCGGCTTGAGGTTTTCGTCGAGCTTCGGGGCCTGGTCTATCACCGTGTTGATTGGGGGAACATGCAGATTAAACAAGGCGGTCTTCATGTCCTTGACCTGAGACGCCATCCTGTCTATCTTCTGTGCTAGGACGTCCTCGTCTACCTCACGTGGACTGTTCCATGGGGTGTGGTTGGCATAGCCGAGTGTAATCATCTCGTGCTCGCCGTCTATGTCAACGGTCTTCTCCTCGGGATTTATCACGTAGGCCGCCGAGTCTAGCGCCTGATCAATCTCGAAATAGTCATCGTTCCCGGGCGAGACGTAGCACTTGATTCCCGTACCCTTCAGTCTCTCCTCGGCGAGCTGCATCCATCCAGTGATGCTCTCCTTCATGAGCTTCAGGAAAAGCTGATGGACGAGCTCCGGTTTGGCCGACAGCTCTTCGACGTCCTTCGGCTCAGCGACATATGGATAGAATCCAGAGTCCTTGATGTTCTTGATCGTCTCTGCCAGCTGCTCTGGCGACTTGAGGACGTACTGGGTCCCGCCGAACTCGGCCTTGTGGCTGCCGTCGGGCTGCTTTACCACGGGTACTATCATCTTGCCCGTGATATCGCCCCCGAGAACGAGAATGCTGGCGTTGTAGAACTTCCCGGCGTTTACGAACTTCCGGAAACACCTGTCAGGCCCGTGAACATCCGTC
>JASHPA010000022.1 GCA_030038365.1 Nitrososphaerales archaeon | reverse complement strand
GCCCCTAGTTCTTAGCGCGAGCATGAAGCTCCACGTCGCGGGGAGTATTGATCCCCATGTCTCTGCTTGGCCTTGAGAGGACAGTCCCTCCACCCGGCCCTTGATGCACGGTATGACCAGGACGGGCACCTCGTGCATGTGCTCGACGAGGAATGTCCCCGAAGCCTTCATCCTCATTCTCTCCGCCTGGATTTTGGGGTCGACGACATCCGGGAAGTGGGTGTAGTAAAGTTCGCTTCCCTTTCGATAGAGTTTGGCAATGGCAGCCTTCTTCGCAGGGTCGGTCACCGCCACGAAGTGCCAGCCCTGTGAGTTCGAGGCGCTTGGAGCCTGCTGCGCTATCGTGATGCACTCCTCGATTACTTCGCGTTCGACAGGGCGTCTGAGGTCGAGCCTCCGCCTGACCGCGCGTGTGGTGGTCAGCACGTCGTCAGGAGTCAGGTCGAGCACGGTACCTTCGACTGACGCGATTCTTTATTCTTTGCGAGGCCTCAGCAATGGTCCTGTGGCAGCACTTCAAGACCGTCGCGTCCACGAGCATCCCGCAATAGCGGCACGGTATCTTCACGGCCTCGCGCATGTAGACGATGTTCCCTTCCGTCACAGTGGAGGAGTGAGAAATCCTGCTGCTGGGTTACTGTGTCCTTCCTCCAGTTGTTGCACGCCCGATATCGGCAGTGAAGCCTTATGGTCGTACGAACGACGGGGAGCGCTCCTGTCGGCTCGTAATGGATTTCTGGTATACCACCTGCTTGGCTGTCGCGCTTCTTCATCTCCTGCTATAGGTGACCACGCCGAGAACGCCTGCCGTCCGGACGTAGAGAATCTCGCCTTTGCGGCGATACCGACACTTGGCTTCTTGTTGACGGGGCATGCCGCCTTGGCCCACAGCGGGCGTCTGGGAGCGGCCGTGAGGGGCTGAGATTCATACCGCACCTGCCACAACAGGTGGCTTCCTCACCCGCGCGCTGTCCACATGTGGGACAGAAGGTCGGCGCTACAAACGGTCGATTCAGCTTACTTAAGACGCCTCTCCGGGAATCGGAAGGCCACTCATCCGAGCCCGAGACTCGTCTGGCCGTAAATCTTGGTCGCCCTTGCGCGCTGTATACTCCTCCCCTTGTACATGTGACTCAGTCTTCGCTGTTCACCGAAGCCTCGTTTGGCAAGAATTTCGAGGGCGTCGGTATTGGAACACGAGGTGAATATCTCGGGGCCGGAATCGAAGACATACTCCTGCAGAGCGCGCGCCAGCAAATCATCGGCTACGTCTCTATTGGCCGCTACCCATGGACCGATGGTCTGCCTCTGGGCAACCAGATACCCGTTGACCCTGCCGTCCGCGTCCTTAGACACTACGAACCGCTCGGGTATGACTTTCTTCAGATAGGCCAGGAGCCTGCCCCTGTCAGCACCGAAGTTGGGAGAGTCGAAGGCGGCCACGCTCCGGATATCGACCTCAGAACCGGATGCCGGCACATTCTGACGATGAGGGATATGTTCCCCAGCGGTTGCGCGTTGCAAGACGGCCGTGCTGTCATTCGCGACGAAGCCCGAGCTTTCATACAGACGCTGTCCCGCGGCACTGGCGTCGAGGAGAAGCGTCGGGCAGCCGCGAGCTTCGACCCTTGACATGAGCTCGCTCAGGACCCTGCCGGCCACCCCCTGTCGTTGCGCCTCGGGATCGGTCGCCATGAGTCCGATGTACGAGAAGGGGCCGTAGATTGTGGCTGCTCCGAAACCGACCACCCGGCTGTCGATCTTAGCGACCAGCGAGCACTCAGGTTGGACCGCCACGTGTTGACGCACGGTGGAGCGGAAATCGCGGTCCGCTTTGTAGGCTGCCCGTAGTACCGGGACCAGAGGCTCCAAGTCGGCCTCCGTGAATGGCGTTAAAGTGAGAGTCATGAGGTGAGAGATTGTCCTGGTCCGAGCATCTGCGCCGCGGACTAACTCCAATTCTGTCTTTAAGCAGTCCAGGTTCTCGGGACCCTGAGCCTCAGAAACCTTAGGTCGGTGCCGAGGTATGGTCTTTTTCTCTTGAACGCGTCTGGGAGCACGTCGTACTTCTGACCCCGAAATCTTTCGTGGGGCTTACGGCAGTCATACTCTGTGAAAGCATGTCCAACTGCATGATTCGAACTTCCTCGTGTGCGCCTCGACTGTCTCTCTCATCGGGGCAGTGCAGATACCTGGCCCTTGAATTCCTTACGAATCGCGATTCCCGAACTGCCATAGTGGTCCGCCACCGTGTCGGGAAACGAGCCTTTTGATGCTGCACGAGCCTACGGCGTGTGAATTCGTCCTGCAACGCGCATCGCGACGTTAGCTTCCTCGGCGTTCTTCATCGCGGTAGTGAAAGCACTTCCTCTCGTCCTCAATGGTCGGTCGCACTCGGAAAGGACCGGAGTCAGGGACGGGGTCTTCTTCGGCTTCCGAGAAGTGCGAAAAGTAGACGTCGACTATGTCTTCAGAATCTGAATGTCTGGGTTCCCGAATCAGCAATGCACTCCTTTGCTGAAGGAGGATCGTCCGCTGTAAGCGTTTCAGGGATTTACTGTAGCATTCCTCGCGCGGCAATCTTCACCCTGTCGAAGACCTTGCCGTTACGCGTAAGATGATAGTACTCGTGAAGGCAGGTGGTCGTGTCGGCGTGGGACGGCAGGAACTCAAGCCTCTCGGCGCGCTTCGGGGTGTGCGAAGTATCCGTCACCGTTGCGTGTCCGTGCTCCGCGTTCAGCGAGACGACCTCGATGTAGGGCTTGTCCTTCACCTCTGGTAGTCCTGATTCGGCGCTTACTGTCTTGAAGCCTGCGTCGACGATGATCTTCTCAGGCCTCGGGACGCTGACGACCCTCGTCAGGAGGGTGAGTGAGGTCTCAAAGTCGATTCCTGATTCCCGATACCCCAAGTCCATGAAGACGTAGCCTCCAGCCTGTACTTCGGTCACCCCGGGGAAGTCCGAGACGAACTTGTAGGACATGGTGCCGCCGCAACTCACGACCTCCACGTTCGGCCCTGCAGCCGATATCATCCTTGCCGTATCCACGAGCAAGGCCATGGCCTTCTTCCCGTGTTCGACCTTTGCCTCCGCGCCCTGGATTGGCTTCAGTGAGCCTTCATACCCCATCACCCCTATGAAGTCCAAGTTCGGGAGTCTTGACACCTCCTGCGCCAGCGTGACAATCCCCTTTCCCGGCACCAGTCCGGTCCTGTCGAGGATGCCTCCCGCGGCGCCGCTCAGGTTGACGTCCGCGAGGACCCTGACCCGTGAACCTTCAAGAGCCGCCAGGGACGAGATTTGTCTCGCGTTATCCAGATCGTCGATGGCTACCGTAATCTTGCCGCGCTTAGCCAGCTTGACGAGCCTCCTGACCTTGTCTTCCCCGACTATCTCGTTGGCGATGAGGACGTCTTCGATTCCGCCGTCAACCATCACCTCTGCCTCGCTCACCTTGGCGCACGTTATCCCTTTAGCGCCCGCGGCGATCTGCTTCTTCGCCAGCCACGGGGATTTGTGGACCTTGGTATGGGGTCTGAGTGCAGCCTTCTTGCCTCTGAAGAAATCGCCCATCCTCTTGATGTTCCTATCGGCAGCGTCGACGTCCAGAAGCAGGACGGGAGTCTCATACTCTGCAATCGGAATGGTCGTCGCGGACAATTATACAGACGGCCGTACCGGAAAACTATGATATTTATCGTTGAAGGGTGTTCCAAAATGCCAATATTGGACCATATTCGGAAGGCGCGAGTTGAAGACCGAGGATCTC
Source organism: Nitrososphaerales archaeon (assembly GCA_030038365.1). Taxonomy (GTDB): domain Archaea; phylum Thermoproteota; class Nitrososphaeria; order Nitrososphaerales; family Gagatemarchaeaceae; genus Gagatemarchaeum. The sequence continues at coordinate 17,200 of JASHPA010000022.1, read as the reverse complement.
CTGAAGAAGATCGGTCTGCCCGCCAGAGACCCTGCGGGACTTCCTACTTCCACCAAGACCTTCCCTGACGGCTCCCAGTATAGAATCGAGATACCCAGTGTGGAGAGTCCGGAGCAGCTGCGCAGGGTGGTCGAAAGGGCCGATGAGTACGAGGTACCATTGCACAGGATCTCTCAGGGGAGCGGCGTGATGATGCTGACGGACAGGGAGGTCGAGGAGATGGTCGAGATTGGCCGTTCGGAGAGGATCGAGGTGAGCCTATTCACTGGCCCACGTGCCAGCTACGACGTCGGAGGGACATCGAAGTCGGCCAATGCTGCGGCGGTCTCCTGGAGGCTGAGGGGAGCCGACCAGCTGCGGGACGCTATTGAGGACATCCAGCGCGGCATTCATCTTGGAGTCAGGAGCTTCCTGATCGCAGACGAAGGGTTGCTCTGGGTTCTCTATGAGATGAAGAAGGAGGGGATGATACCGAAGGAGGTAGTCTGGAAGATATCGGTCACCACAGGATACGGAAACCCGGCATCAGTCCGCCTGCTGGAACGTCTGGGAGCCGGGACGGTCAACGTCATGACTGACCTCAGCATCTCGCAGCTGGCGTCAATTAGAAGTGCGATCAGGATTCCGCTGGACGTCTACATCTCGGTTCCGACAGGTTACGGAGGGTTCGTGAGACACTACGACGTTCCAGATATGGTCAGGGTAGCTTCGCCAATCTACCTGAAGTTCAGCATCCCCCTCGGACGGAATGTCTACCCAGCAGGGAAGCACATCCTCAGCACGATGCTGGACTACGCCGACGAGGAGGTGAGGCAGGCGAGAATCTCGTACGAGCATCTCCAGAGAGACTATCCAAGCGCCAAGACGTCAAAGAAAGGCGCGAAGGGACTGGCCATCCCTGTCTAAAATCCGGGGAAACATATGACAGCCAAAGGCAGAGAGTGGTTCCCCTCGCGCTGGGGGTCGGCCGACCAGGCCGGCGCGATGAATGAAGTGACCCCGGAGATGGTCACCAAGGCCGCGAGGCTCGTGAAGAAAGGCAAGGTCTTCTTCCTGTCCCATGTCCTCGAGAGCGGTATTCCGCAACACTGGTTCCATGGCGAGTTCCAGTACACGACATTCAGGCGGCACAGCGATACCCAGAAGACGCTCCCCACGAAGAACAGGTTCAGCGCGATGAACGTGAAGATCAACATGGCAGACCATTCGGGGACACACATCGACTCACTGAACCATACCGCCATAGATGGTGTCCTGTACAATGGCCTCTCTGCCGCCGAGGTCACGGGACCCCTAGGTACGACCAGACTTGGTATCGAGACCGCCCCGCCGATATTCACGCGGGGTGTCCTGCTCGATGTCGCCCGCGCGAAGAGAAAGCCCTCGCTGGAGGCCGGCTGCGTCATCACGCCCTCCGATATCGAGCTCTGCATCAAGAGACAGGGGGTCGCCCTGCGGAGAGGAGACGCGGTGCTGGTGCGTACAGGCTGGTCCCGGTACTGGATGAAAGACAACGAGAGGTATCTGGGTTCCTGTCCGGGGATAGGGAAGGAGGTCGCCCGTATCCTCATCCGGAAGAGGATAGCAATTTTCGGCGCTGACGCATGGAATCCGGAGGTCGACCCGAACGAGGACCCCGAGGAGGAGGACGCTGTCCACCAGATGATGCTGGTGAAGAACGGAATACGGATGATGGAGAACCTCGACCTTGATGGACCGGCGAGCGAGAAGGCCTGGACCTTCCTCTTCGTCTGTCTGCCCCTGCGTGTGAAGGGGGCCAGCGGCTCTCCGATAACCCCGATAGCCGTCGTCTGAGAGGTTCGTGAAATAGTTTGATATAACGGGTGCCGGATGTTCGCAGACATATGTCTGGACGACTGGCCGGTAAGGTCGCCGTGATTACGGGGGCAGCCTCCGGCATGGGAAGGGCGAGCGCGCTCCTCTTCGCGAAGGAGGGTGCGAAAGTGGTCGCGGCCGATCTGGCGAATGCTGGGAAGACGACCGATGAAATCCAGAAGGGTGGCGGTCAGTCGTTCGCCGTGAAGGTCGATGTGACCAGGGCCCAGGAAGTCAAGGCCATGGTGGACTCTACGGTCGAGCGCTATGGCAGGCTCGACGTGCTGTTCTGCTGCGCAGGAAGGGTGAGCTTCGGCAATGTTGTCACCGTGAGCGAGGAGGAATGGGACAACGTCATGGATACGAACCTGAAGAGCATGTTCCTTTGCGCCAAGTACGCGATACCGAAAATGGTCGAGCGCGGCGTAGGTAGCCTGATCAACATGTCATCGGTGAGCGGACTAGTTGCCGGAGTCGACGAAGCGGCCTACGACGCGTCAAAGGCTGGCATAATCCTGCTCACCAAAGCCACGGCGCTGGACTTTGGACCTAAGGGCGTCCGCGTGAACTGCATATGCCCCTCGAGCACCGACACTCCCTACCTCAGGAACTACGCCAAGCTGACTCCCGATCCCAAGAAGTTTCTCGACGAGACTGCGAACCAGAATGCCGCCCTGAAGCGGCTCATACAGCCGGAGGAGGTGGCACAGATGGCGCTGTACCTGGCGTCCGACGAGTCGAGCGCTGTCACGGGTACGGCGATGGTGATCGACGCCGGCTACACGGCACTCTAAGGCTTCTCAGGAGGACCGCGCGGCAATCTTGTGCCTCTTCGGAAGGTTCCTGTTCTCCCAGCCCTTCTCGAAGAGGTTGAAGTCCATCCTCTCGGCTTCCGCGGCGAGATGCTTCTCGACCTCCTTCATCTTTAGGTCGACGCCGAGCCCCGGCTTCTTCGGGATACTCATGTAGCCATCCTCGACCCTGATGGGTTCCGTCAGGATCTCCCTCCTCCATTCGATGTCGAACTCGTCGAAGCTCTCCTGTATCTCGAAGTTCTGTACGCACGCATCGAGCTGGAGGCAGGTCGCGGTTGCCAGTGGTCCTTCTGCCTGGTGAGGAGCCATCGTCAGGAAGTGGGCGTCTGCCATGGCACTAATCTTCTTACCCTGAAGCAGACCGCCTGCGTTGATCAGGTCGGGCTGGAGGATGTCCACCGCTCCCGACTCTATGAGCGGGGCGAAACCGTAGGTGGTGATGATCCTCTCGCCGCTGGCTATCGGTATGCTGGTCTTCGAGGCGACCTTCTTCACCCCCTCCAAGTCCTCGGGAGGGACGGGCTCCTCGAACCAGCGCGGGTTGTATCGCTCCATCTGCTTGGCTATCCTGATGGCCGTCTCCGCCGTGAACCTGCCGTGCCCCTCGACAAGAATTTCGACGTTGTCACCGACCGCCTCGCGGATTGAGCCTATGACCTCGACGTACCTCCTGACGTCCTTCGTGCTGGCGCTCAGATAACTGGTCTCGAAGGGGTCGAATTTCAGAGCCCGGTACCCTTTCCTTACGACCTCTTTCGCCCTCTCGGCGAACTCCTCCGGAGTGGAGACGTGCGTGTACCAGCCGTTCGCGTAGACATTCACCTTGTCGCGGATGGCGCCGCCCATGAGCGCATGGATGGGTGCCCCATAGTGCTTCCCCACTATGTCCCAGCACGCTGTCTCGAGGGCACTCAGTGCGGTAATGCTGGTGGCAGAGGCGTTGCGGTTGAAGGAATCACGATACCAGTCGTTCCAGAGCTTCTCGATGAGGAACGGGTCCCTCCCGATGTACGTCTTCCTGTTCTTTCGGAGCTCAGCAATCACCGCCTCGCTCTCGCCGTAGAGCGTTCCCTCGGCGAGCCCGTATGAGCCGTCGCTGGTCTCGACCCTGACGAATAGCCACTTCTTCCATGGGTTGTCGATTAGGTATGTCTGCACGTTGTCGATTTTCATCGTAATCCACCTTCGTACCGGTTCCTGCTAGAGGAAACGTCGTCCCGCTATGCGCTTTGAGACGTGATTGATGAGATTAATCTGCGAGTGCAGCTCCTGCCTCTGCTGCGTCAGGATTTCCAGGAGTATCCAGTCGTCGTCCTCCGCGTTGTCAATCACCTCGTCGAGGCGATGCATTGCGACCTTGAGAGCTACGAGAGTACGCTGAATGGTCCGCTTCATCGCTCTCTGCCTCTTCTCCTCTTCTGTGACGTCCCCTTCCTTCCAGACCTGGCTTGCCTCTTCCTTCGCGAAGTCGCGCCTTATCTTGCGCACCTCTCTGCTCGAGAGCTCGATCTCCGATGAGATGGTGAGCAGGTTCGCTTTCAACTCCTCATCCTCTATCGCGAGTATCTCGTTGGCAAGTGTGGGATTTTTGCGGCGCCGCAAAATCTCCTGCGTGTCCTCGGGGAGTGTGAGGAGCTTCAGCCGCCTCGAGACGTACGTTACGCTCTTCCCGAGTTTCTTGGCCAGCTCCGACTCGGAGCCCCAGCCGTACCTTGCAGTGTAATCCTCGAAGGCCTTCGCCTCCTCGAATGGGTCGAGTGACTTCCTGTTCACGTTCTCGGCCAGCGCCACCTCGAATGCCTCCTGGTCGTTCAGTTCAGCTATCTGGCAGGGGACCTTCCTCCAGCCGAGCAGACGCAGGGCTGCCAGCCTACGCGAACCCGCGATTAGCTCAAATTTGTCGTTCACAGGACGGACGACTATGGGGTGGAGCAGCCCATGACGGCTGATGGAGGCGGCAAGTTCGGTGACGTCACCTCTGTCGATGCGCAGGTCGAACTTCGGGTCGCGAATCGAGCTAATCCTGACCTCTTCGGACACGCCGGGAGAAAGTTCCGCGTCCATCCGAGTTGTCTTCCTGTGGCCCTTGTGATATAAGAATTTGCGAGCTATCGATTGCGGCGGAGCAATCGCTCGACGTACTCTTTCGCCTCGATGACCTCCTGTTCCACGTCCATCCCCGAGACGTCTAGGCTGAGGATGCCGTCATACCTAACCTCGCGGAGGGCCTGGAAGATTGGCTTCCATTCGGTGATCCCCTGACCCGGGGGCCAGTGGCTGTCGGTTATCCCGTCGTAGTCACTCAGGTGGACACTGAATATCTTCCTCCCGAGCTTCTTCATGGAGAGCGCAGGTATCTCCCTCGCGATGCGTATGTGGCTGAAGTCGACTACGCCTCCGAGGCTCTCTGACGAGATGGCGTCCATCAGTCTAAGTAGTGAATCCGTGTTCCCGAGGAGATCCATGGGGCGAGGCTCCACGGCGAGCCTCAGCCTGCTCTGTTCCGCCAGTTCGGTGTACTGTCGCATCCGCGAGACGTACCCCGACCAGGTCTTTTCCCACGAGAAGCCCGCTGAGCCGCGTCGGGATGTCTCGAGAGGGACAGATGGTGAGAGAATCTCCAGAACCTCCGCGCCAATCTCCTTGGCGAAGGCCGCGAGCTGCGACCACGCTTTCTCGACGTGCCCGCGCTCCACGCGCTCCACGCGCTCGACCGTCCATGGCGCGAGGAAGCTCACAGCAAGGTTGTCTATCGTGAGCGACCTGTCTTCACAGGTCCGGCGGATGCGCTCGGTACTCTCCTTCTGCGACATAATCCTGAGGTTCCCCTCGCTCGGAATCCATAGGCAGAGCGAGTTCAGACCGAGGTCCGAGATGCGTCTTATCCAGTTGACGGTGAACTTCAGGTCAGGCTCCCTGCGCGGAGACCACGCGTTGATTGGCTTGCCTGAAACAGACGGGCCACTGAACAGCTGCTCGATTATGCGCGAGCCGCAGTTTAGTTTCATCTAGCCTGCCTCTTTTTGGCCATGCACCGCGTCCCTATTTCCGCTTTCGGATTCTACTCGGGCGGAATCTCGGCGGCCGCCTTCAGGAGGTTCATGCCTCTACCCTTCAGGTAGGTGTACCTAATCGCGAAAATTATCGCTCCCACGACGAAAATCGTGGCGAGTATCACGTCGGAGAGCGGTGTCGATGGCCCTATCGCGGGAGTCGTGAAGGCCCAGTACGCGGTCGCGCCCATCGCAATCATTGAACAGAAACCGACTATCGTGATCAGCGGAATGGGCCAGTTGGCCCCGGGCATTGCGGCTGCGATGTCCTTCCTCCTCCACGGGAGGATAATCGCCGTTATGCTGATGATCACCCAAATTACGCAGAAGATCGCAGTGGAGTTCAGAAAGTCCCCGACGAACGTCGTGTAGGTGCTCAGATAGATGAAGATGGCACCGACGAGGATGCTGAGCGCCGTCGCCTTCAGTGGGAACCTGAGCCTGTCGCTGATGTCTGCGAAGGCCACCGGCAGCATCCTGTCAAATGAGAAGGCGAACACATAGCGCGACGCGATGAAGAGCAGTGAGCCCATCCACCAGATGAAGGCGAGGAGCCATCCGAGCTGCACTATGAAGAGGGCGACGCTGTTGTGGATGACCATCGGTTCGAAGAATGAGAGCCATGGGCCGACGACGAACGGCCAGTGTCCGCTCGAGGAGAGCGCTAGCGCTGCCTGATTGAACTCGTACCCTATCATGTTGACTCCCCAGTACATGCCTAGTAGGTTCGCGATTGCGTCGATCACAAGAGCCATCACGATGCCCCAGAGCATTCCCTTCTTGATGCTCCTGACCTCGCCTCCGGCGTAGCTGCTGTAGTTGAAGCCATTCCACTGGAGCACGCCGAACGGGACCGCCACGAGCGTCGCCCCGAGGGTGATTGGGGCGAACTTCCATCCGTTCGCGGAGGCCGCAGTGAGTATCCCTTGATATGAGGTCGCTACGCCTCCATAGTTGCTGAAATCAGAAATGAAGGTCGCGTTCGACGTGGTTGCGAGGTAGGCAAGGCTGATGAGGGTGCCGACACCTATCACTGCTGCCAGGATTATCATCGTCCAGCTGTAGAACTTCGAGCCGAGGCTGGTTATCAGGACGCCGCAGCCCAAGTCGAAGAGCGCCAGGGCGAAGACGACGTCGGTATGAGAAGTGACATATGAGGCGATGCTGACGTAGGCAGGGATGTTCCACGAGTAGCCGAGTGAGGCGAAGAACACCGGCACGACCGTAGAGGCAAATATGACGGCGACCCCTCCGAGGAGGGCTAGGAACGCAACCCACATCGACCAGCCTGCGACAAACCCGATTCCAGGATTCAGGGTCCTGCTCGCCCAGACATAGTCCCCTCCAGACCTAGGGACCGTAATGGTGAAGATGTAGTACATTACGCACAGAGGAATCATGAACAGGAGACCTATCAGTGACGGATTGAGGATACTCGCACCTGGGTCGACCCCACCCACGAAGTTGATCTGAAGTGTGTAGCTGAGGTATGTCGGTCCCGTCACGGCGAGGCTCATGATGAGCGCGTCGGCCCAGTTCAGCGACCTGACCAGGCCCGTAGCCTGTCTTAGGAAGATCTGGCCTGTGGCCATCCGGAATTGAGAGCTAGACGACTCTAATAAGGAATTACGAGATTACGTCGTTATCATTTGGAGGAACATCTACTATGGCACCCATGTAGTACAGTTTTCTCCAGAGGCCGTCCTCTTGCTCAAATGAGGTTGAGCTGGATGGAGTTGTTCAGGATGACTATCGCGGTCACTGAGAACGGCCAGGGCAAACGAAATCGAAGGGAGCTCGTAGAATAGCGCATCCTGCGCCACCTGCTCGCCACGACGGCCGTCCCAACGATAGCGGCAGCGCAGACAACGACCTTCAGCTGCACGTACCATATTATGCCAAAGTCTGCAATCTATAGGGCCGAGAGCGGTGGCTCCGCAGGGAAAGAAGCGGATGGTAGGAGACCGTTACCGGCAGCGACCCATGGAACAGCTATTGCAGTCGGAGCTGTACGCCGAGGCGCTCGGACAGGTTTCTGAGGTCCTGAGCGACGTAGAAGAAAGCCATCCAGCTCCATTGGCCCCACCGCCTGATTCCCTCCTTCTTGACGTCCTCAATCGCTTTTCTCCTGTTTTCCGGCTCCTTTCCGAAGAAGAGCAGCCCGAAGACATCGACGGACCACGCATCGATGGGGAAGCCTCCATGAGGGTCTATGATGTCCGCTGCGTAATCTCCTATCCCAGGGAGCTCCATCAACTTCTCCTTGGCCGCTTCCGGGGCCATTGACATTATCTCTCTCATCTCGGGGAAGTCGCCGGCGATTATCTTCGCTGAGGCGACGAGGTACTTGGCCCTGTAGCCGAGGTTGCATTTCTTCGCGAAGACCTTCGGGTCAAGCTTCGCTATCCTCTCCGCAGGGGGTTGCAGCCTTACCCGCTTCCCGTCAAATTCGATTGTGTCTCCGTACACCCTGTTGATGGCTTCCATCATGTCGTTGCTCCTCGAGAGCCTCGCCATCTGCAGACAAATCGCCAAGATGACTGAGTTGAACAGCGAGGGAGTCTGGGTGTCGTGCATCCCATATAGCGTGTCGATGACATGTCTCAGAATCGTGTCCCTGCGCGCGAACGAATAGAAAGCCCTGAGGTCCTGGTTCGCGCCTAGGCACACCGAAACTACTGCGCGGAGCTCTGTCCTCTCACTCTCCGAGAGCTTCTTCAGAGTAAAGACGCCGACGCGTAGGCGAGGCATATCTGCCGTCCCCACAGAGACGATCTTCAGCCCGACGCACCGACCCCCGAAGCGAATGACTGTCCAGAGGGTGTCCCCTTCGTAGACCTCGTCCGGCGTGAAGAGGTCCCAGCCCGCCGGCTTTCTTACAGTCAGCTGGAAGCTGAAGGGCGGGACTGGCTCGATGTCGAACTGCGCCGTGCGGGTAAGCTTCACGCCAGTGCGTGTGGCTCGTGCAGGATGATAAAGCGATTCTCTAGTCCGGAGACACGCTTTGGACAGGTTCACCCTAGCTGCTGTTATTAATGCTGCAATTTCCACCGTCGCGACCAGAGCAGCGTGAAATTCTGTCCGAATTGCGGTAGCCGGGTCAAGCCCAGAGGCGGCAAGCCTTCAAAATCCTGCTCCAACTGCGGCGCCAGCCTGACCGGGGCCGGTGACGGATTCCCCTTCAAGAACAAACGACCGCAGCAGCAGGAGGTCATGGACCAGATCGCGGCAGCGCTCTCGGCCTCGAAGAGGTTCATCATCCTTGAGGCGCCGGTCGGTTTCGGCAAATCGGCCATCGCTGCTTGGCTCTGTAACCGATTCGGGTCGGCGTACCTCCTGACCTCCACGAAACAGCTCCAGGATCAGTACTCGCTAGATTTCGGCTACCCGGTGGTGACGGGTAAGTCGAACTTCACCTGTCTCATCCCTTCCTCGACCGGGAAGTTCCTCGCCTGCAGCAAGGGCAGGTGTCAGGTCGATTGGAGCCTCACCGAGTGCCCGCATTATCTTACCTTCGAACAGTACGACGACCACCAGAAGGGACTCTGCTCCCGCAACTCCAAATGTAATTCCCTCAAGGACGACAAGCTCTGCGTCTACTACGAACAGAAGTGGGACGCCTTTAGGGCACCTGTCGCCGTCGCCAACTACTCCTTCTTCCTCGCCGAGCTCAGGCACACAGATGACATCAGGAGGAGGAAGCTTCTGGTCTGTGACGAGGCCCACGAGCTGGAGAAGCAGATGGTCGACGCAGCCTCATACTCGCTCTCACGGTCGGCAATTCAGAGCTATCATGTTGGTGCGGGGCGTCAGTACGCGATTCCGAACAAAGGCCTCGAGCGCGCAGGTGATTGGAAGGAGCCGCTCGCGGCAGAGAAACACGTCCTGGAGCTCTTCATGGACGCCAACATGTCTGACAGGACGATGCAGGACCGCGTCGCCTCCTGCAGAAGCACGTTGGACTCGCTTGAGTGGTTCGTCGATGACCTCAGCGGCAACTCGGACAACTGGATAGTGAACAGCGTCAGGGAGGCGCCCACCGTCGATGGGATATCCTCGGTAGAAGAGGTAAACTTCCGTCCTCTGGAGGTCGGCAGATACACTTCTGCACTCTTCGACGCAGCAGATACTGTCCTGCTGATGTCGGCTACCGTTTTCTCGAAGGATGTCTTCTGCAGGGCCCTCGGGATACCTGAGAAAGACTGCGCGTTCATCAGGGTGAAGGACTCTTCCTTCCCGGTAGAGAACAGACGGATAATTCTCATGAACACCGCGCGCCTCAGCAAGGCGACGATGCAGGAGTCTATGGGCTCCATCGCTGTCGCGGTCGACGGAATAATGACGCGCCACGCCGGCGAGAGAGGGGTGGTGCATACGACATCCTACTGGCAGGCTAACTACATCATGGAGCACCTCTCGGCGGCGAACAAGGCGAGACTGTCCAGCACGGAGGGAGCTTCGTCGAGGTCGGCCCTGCTCAAGGCGCACGGGTCAGTAGCGGACTCGGTCCTGATATCACCGAGCCTCTACATGGGAGTGGACCTGAAGGACGAGCTGGCGAGGTTCCAGGTCGTCGTCAAGGTGCCATATCCGGATCTCTCGGACAGGAGGACCAGAATCAAGAGCGAGAAGGACGCTGGGTGGTATGACTGGCAGACCGCCCTCCGGCTCGTGCAGACGTACGGAAGAGGGGTGAGGAGCGAGACGGACCACGCCGTGACCTATGTCCTCGACTCCAACTTCGAGTGGTTCCTACAGAAGAACCGCGACTTGTTCCCGGATTACTTCGCGGAAGCCGTTGCAGCGCCCTAAAGGGTGTTCTGTATCGTTATGCGCGTGACCACGGCCTGACTGGGGACGAGGGGTTGTCCGTCCCGGTCGACCTGCAGGGCAGCGATTTTCTGCGCTACGTCTAAGCCGTTTACCAGCTTTCCGAAGACGGTGTACTGGCCATTGAGGAAGGCGTTGTCGGCAAGGTTGACGTAGAACTGGGAGCTTCCGCTGTTGGGGTCCTGGGACCTCGCCATTCCCAGAGTGCCGGTGTCGTTCCGGCGTGTGCTTATCTCTAGCGGCACCGTCTTGTCCGAGCCTCCCGTCCCCCACATCCTGCGGTTCCCACCGCCGAACCTCGTCAGCGAATCTCCAGTCTGTATCACGAACCCATTCACTATCCTGTGCCAGACCAGACCGTTGAAGAATCCGGCGTTCGCGAGGCTCACGAAGTTGGCGACCGTCTTCGGAGCCGATGCCGGGAAGAGCTCTGCCGTCATCACTCCCGCTGATGTGCTGATGACAGCGTACGGTCCTGACGCGCCGGAAGGAACGCTCATTTCCATTTCAGCAGTTTTCGGATGGCGGGTAAAATAAGCTTCCCGCGCTGTGTTCCCAGCGCGTCCTCATAGTGGGCTCGTCGAGGTGACAGGACGCCCTGCGAGTTCGTAACCTGGTTGCAGGCTTCGGTGATCGCGATGGACACCGCCGCAGCTCTCTGGGCTTGTTCCTACCAGGATGATACTTGAAAGTGCTCTTGACCCCCAAATCTCCGCGTGTGAAGGCACGCCCAGGATTCGGCGACGTTCCACAAGTTCCATGTGCAGCTACGTCCCGCCCAGCAGACCCGTTTCATTTCTGCGTATCGGTAGAGGAACGCTTTCGGGCTTCCTCGTATGAGTCCCGGAACAGCTCGATTGCCTCGGCTACGTCCGTCTCCTTGTTGATTCGGAACGTGACCCAGCCGCTCTCGGGGAGGATATGATGCGGCTCTGCTCTCCTTCCTTCCACCAGGCTGTTCCTCACAGGCATCGGGAATACGACATCGACCTGCTGGTCCCCGTGGACGTGACCTAGCTCGCGCTTGCCGACCCTGAACTCGGTCCCTCCGAAGCGATGGGGACCCGCCTCCACGCCATCCCACTTCGATACCTCTGCAGCTATCCGCTTCTGCGCGTCGCGCACGGTCATGGGTCTGACGTTGGTAGACGAAGGAGGTGTGATTATTCCTTTTCGCCGGTTACTTAGGCGGGCCGACGGAATCCGGCCGAGAGCTTACCCTCTGAGCATGGACCATATGGAAAGCCGCGAGGACCTAGAGCGTTGTCACAGAAGGGAATATTTGCCCACTTGTAGGTTCATTGCGCCCCGGTCTTTTGTCTGCGGAAGTACACCGTGGCTCCAATGTACACGGGCATCGTGAACGAGAGGCCCGCGAGCGCCATCGCTTTGAAGGCGGTATAGAAGAAAAACGCGCTATCAATCGTAGGTGGAAAGAGAAAGATTGAGTTGAGGAAGGTTGGAGTCGACACCACCAGAAAGTAGGGGGCGACGAAGTAACATCCGTAGAGGACCGCGCCGCAGACAAGCGACACCGAAGCGATGGCGGTCAGTGCAGCCGCCTTCTTCTGTTTCCCGCGCACATCCCTCGGTATAATCAGCTCGAAAACTGAAAAGGCGATGATAGGAGAACCGAACAAGAGGCTCATGAACAACGATGCTACGAGATACACGTAGAGCGGTTCACTGGGCGACAGAGCGATGAGGCGCCAACCCGGAGGAAGCACGGCTTGTCTGACGGCTTGGAGGAAAAAACGCGGCGAGTGAGCTATGTCCATCATAGCTTGAGGCCGTAATGACGCGCGACGGGATGGCAAGCACTGCGACCAGTACGGTCAGCAGGCCGGGGACAATCACCTTAAGGTCGAGCGCTTGCTTGATGGTCAGGAAGGACTTCCTGTAGGCCACCCATCTGTTCGCTGAGGCCATGCAAGATTTGAAGTGCTAGGGTGGTATAAACGCTTGCGCGTCGGAGTTCTATCGCATGCCTGAACCAAGAAGTCGCAGGGATGTAGGTTGTACTATGCACCGGCTTCTGTAGCCTAGTGGTATTATCGTGAGCACGGAAATCAAGACTGCGATGGGCAGCAGAAACGATGGTCCCAGAGACGTGCTCGACGCGTGGGTCGAGCTCTGTGTATTCGACACAGGCGAATTGATGACCGAGGTGAGGCTGGTCAAGGTACTGGTCACAGATGTTTGTATGGAACTCTGGGTGCCACTGTCTTGAGAGGATGTCGTCATGTCTGGCTGCGAGCTAGCAGTCGTGGAGAGGCCGGAGTCGGACGAGGAGGCAACGTCGGAAGCTGACGTGGTACTGGAACCAACCGATGTAGATGAAGCGGATGACTGAGAGATCTCGCTGATGCTCGCGAAGAATGCGGAGCTGTTTCCGGTCATGCAGTCTATCTCAGCTTCATAGGTGGCGCAGACAGCCGGACCCGTAGGATACTGGGTGGCGTTCTGCCACTGCCCAATCCCGGATGAGGAGAGTGAAGCATAGTACACGAGGCTGCTGTCCCCCTGGTCGGAGTTGGAGGACCCACCTAGGCAGTAGACATAGCCACCCGTGACCACGCACGATTGCGGAGATAGGTCGGAGCCGTCACTGGTCGGATAACTCGTGGTCTCGCTCCACGCGCCTATCGCTCCGCCTCCGCTTGAAGGACCAGTTATCGACGCATAGTAGGCTAGGTTTGTGTAGCCCAGATCTGCGGCTCCATCACCGCCTACACAGTAGAGGTATGCGCCTGAAATGACGCAGTTCGGCTGGATAACCTGCTGTGGGTAGTCGTTGGCGCTAGACCAAGTGCCCACGCCGGATGAGGAGATCGGGGCGGAGGCCACGATGTTGGTCTCCACTGCACCTATGGTCTCATCGCCGCCGAGGCAGTAGATGAATCCCTGAGAAGCTGTGCACGAAGCGCCGTAGAGCTCATCAGGATAGTTTGTGGTGTTCGTCCAGGAGCCGATTCCCGATGAAGAAAGTGAAGCGTAATCGACCGCGTCAGTGACCCCCACGGGAGTGCCGTTGGTGCCACCCACGCAATAGATATACCCGCCGTAGGCTGCGCAACTCTGCCCGTAGAGGTTGAGAGGGTTTGGAGTAGTCCGCATCCAAGGACCAACACCGGATGAAGAGAGCGCGGCGTAGTAACCGGTATTGCAGTATTCGTAGCCGCCCGAGACGACGCAGGAGCCAATGTTGGACCCTGGATAGTCTGTGGTTGGATTCCAGGGGATGGGCGTCTGGGCGTGTGTTGGTGGCGCGCTGGCGATTGAAAGGATCCCGGTAGCACCAAGGGTGAACAATAGCGCGAAGGCGAGACGCCTGCCGCGGGATCGACCTGCGTGCATCGTTCTGGACGCGCTCTAAGGATGATTTCAATGGACAAGGGAGATTCTTGCGAAGACAGGTTACAGACTATCGATGCACTTCAATTCTTCTTTGAGCAGACTGTACTACAGCTGGCCAAGTACTGTCTCGGGAACAGGTACCGCTGTCGCATTCTTCCTCGTACTTGAACCCAAGCCTGAGCAACAACTTGCCGGAGGCGATGTTTCTCGGCGAAAGGACAGACTTCTGAGAGAGAGTCTGGTGACTCCCCTTTGGCTTCAGAACCAGCCTGCCCGCTTGAAGTAAACCGTCATCAGCACTGCCGAAATCACCATCACCGCCACGATGAGCATCAGGGACGTGAAGGTTCCGAGGAACTCGGCTGGCCCCGGCGTCAGCCCCCCAGGCAAAGGCACGTTCATCCCGTAGAGACCGGAAAGGACGGTCGCTGGAAGAGTAAGGGTGAAGATTATCGTCAGGATTGCGAGTACCCTGTTCGTCCTGTTGCTGGTGGTGTCATAGTCAGTGTCGTTGTAAATCTCGACCATCTCCTTCATCGCGTCGAGCATCCTTGCAATCTTCCCAATCTTGTGACGAACGTCGCTGAAGTAGATGGAAAGGTCGTCCTTGCTGAACTTCTGTGCCTGAACTAGGTCGGGGAGGTAGAGCTGGAGTGGATAGACCATCCGCCTCAGCACGGCTATCTGGCGACGGACAGCGTTTATCATCTTGGAGATGGACTTTTTCTCGTTGAAGACCAACGCCTCTATCCTGTCTAGATTCGCCTGGACGTTATCGAGGATGACAAAAGTCTCGTTCAGGATGCCATCGATCGTCTGGTATGCAAGAAATGCGGTCGACTCCATGAGACGCTCCCTCGTCTGCTGGTCGGTCTGACATAGCCTGAACATCCTAGAGATGGCATCGAGGTTTGAGGGGTGGAGTGTCACGAGGAAATCCTTGCCGATGAACATCGAGAAGTGCCTTGAGATGATAATCCCCTGAGAGTCCTGAGCCGGGATGAGCAGACAGACAAACATGTGGTCACCGTGTACCTCGACCTTCGTGAGCTGCCTCGTCGTGAGGGCATCCTCGATGTCGAGGGACTCGAAATGGTGGTCGGCCGCGAACTTCGTAAGGTCTTCCCTAGCGGGGTCAGTAATGTCCGTCCACATCACCCCTCCGCTGGAGATTGACGAGACCCTTGAGGACGTCCGCGAAGCCGCCACGCGTGTTTTTCACTTGGCTCGGTATAAATCGCTTGTCAGGGATTTTGGTTGCGTGTCTGCCGAGTGGGATTCTTTATTCCTTCTTCTGCTGCTTGCTGCCTATCTCAACCATCTGGAATTGGCACTGATACCTTTTCCCGTTAATCTCGATCTTCTGTGTGACCCAGTATCCGGTTGATCCTGTGCTGAACTTCTTTTCGGGCAGGCCGATATCCGCAATCTTCTGTGAACCCTCAAACAGCTCAATTCGGGGCATCACCGGAGGAAACGGGCAGTGTATAGTTAAAGATGTTCAGGGAGAAGATGTAGCTATGTATAGATTGTCCGACGCACATCTAGCTTGGCGTGACGGTCATTGTACAGGATATGAGGGACCCTGAACCAGTATCATCATGCCAGTTCCGTCGACATTCACGACTCCTGTGGGGTTGCCAAGGTTCCATCCCATGGCTATGCTGTAGTTGTACCGGCCGTTTGGCACTGAAAAGGCAATCGTTGAAATTGTTGGCGTATGATCGGCCTGCGCTACCTTCGGCAGTGTTAATCGGGAGGGTCGCGTTAGACGGCTCTGCGACCGTCCAGGGTCGAGCGTGACGACCACTGCGCAGCATACGCGGTGGGAGTACCAGTCGCCGCTCTGTTTGAAGATGACATCATAGAGCCGACCACCGGCTGGTATCGTCACGGTCAAGGTCGAGGCCTTTGTCCGAAGAAACCGGGATTCAGAAGATTGTTAGGTGCATGCGTTATGCGTGCGGTCGTCGCAACAAGGACCTAGCTGCATCCTATCTGAAGATAGATAAATGGATGAACCTGCTCTACAGAGATAAAAGATGAGTGGTGTTGATGAAGTCGATGAATCAGAGGAGGAAACCAGGGCCATAGAGCAAAGACAAGATGAAAGGGCTGAGGAGCAAGCCGATGGCGAAGTAGAGGTAAGCGAGGAGGACTTCGAGGAGGAGGATGCGTGACTCCGTAGAGGCTGATTACGCCTCCGCGTGCGCCCTCCGTCGCTTCTTTCGTTTTACTTTTGAGACAGACGGCGGTGCGAAAGGCAGATTTATTATTCGTCAGATTGGGTCCGATTCCATGGTTTCGATCAGAGTCCGCGATGCCGGGACCACCCCGGTTGTCGAGAAGGGTCGCGAGGCACCCTTCAAACAGGGGGAGTACTACGTCTTCGAAGTGAAGGACGAAGTTGCCAAGTACTGGAACAAGCTGCCGCCGGGCAGAAGAGATGAAATCTCCAAGCAGGCGGCGAAGCAGGGAAAGGACCTGAGGGTTATACTCGACGGCTTCGTCTTCAGACCTGCTCACACAAAGTGAGACGCATCCAGGCTGCGCCGCGACTGCCCTGTCAGCTTCCGCAGAAAGAACGCGGAAAGGATGATCGTCCCGTCTGTCGCAATCAGAAGTAAGTAATATGCAGGAAGAGATGTGCTGGACGCGTGGGTTGAGCTTGAGGCAGCGGACGAGCTTGTCGAGGAGATTGGGGATGCTGTGGTCCGGGCCGTTGTCTCGGAGCTTCCTGTAGACGAGTTTGCCGTCGTGGATGATGAAGTGGTCCCGGTTATCGGTTCAGTGGTCAGCAAGAGAGGTTCTATACCGATGCTCATCGAGCCGTCCACTGGATAGACCGTGCCGTTCAGGTCCTGGTAAGCTGTGAACTGCGCAGCCGGTGTATATGGGATGGGACTCCCGGATGAATCAGTGAAGACGATCTGCGCGGCAGTCCCCGATGACAGGACGAGGTTGCAAGTCCATATGCCGCTAGCGAGCGCGCATGGGTCGTCCATCACCGAGCCGACCAGCCACTTGTAGGTCTGCGCGTAGGCCTGATTCGTCGCGGTATCTGCACTCGGCTCCCCGAATCCCGCCAGGCCATCCTGAGGAGCAAATTCCGTGAACCACACTGCCATAGATATGTTCTCGCTCGCCTGCACGATGTACCACCGGGAGACGTAAGCTGCCTGTTGTTCAGCTGTCCCCAGCAGATTCTCCGAGATTATGTCTCCGGGAAACCCGCCTTCGGTGACCATCAAGGGTTTGGAGACATTGTACGTGGCCATGATGGAGTGGATAGAGCTCACCTCGGTCTCT
>JASHPA010000021.1 GCA_030038365.1 Nitrososphaerales archaeon | reverse complement strand
CGGCCTGATCCATGAACTCGACATTGAAGGCCTGGGCCGAGTAGTAGACGTCCCTGAGCGTCGAGGTCCTCTTCTCGTCGACCAGTTTCTTCGAGAAGTACGCGAGCCAGAGGAGCTGGGTGAAGGGGCGGATGTGCTTGATGTTTCCGGCAGAGCGCTTCACGCTCCCGGAGCCCAGGATGAACTGCTGCAGCTTCTTGTCATAGACGATGTTCCTGACCGACCGGCTCGCGAAGGTCACAGCCGGGAACCTCCCCTCGTCGAGGTCAGAGTAGACGTTCTCGCCCAGGCTCTTGAGAGCCTTGTCAACCTTGTCCTTCCGCGCTTCAGCGGTAGTCTTCGATCGTGGTTTGCTCAATTACGTTTTCACCTTCAGGTTCCTTTAGCTTCTCCTCCTCTACCTCCTGCTTGATCTCCTCGGCCTGCTGCTGCTCCTCCCTGATGAGCTGTCTGTACTTCGGTTCCTTCTTCTTTCCAGCGAGACCGGTCGAGAACTGCGCTATGAGCGGGAGGTACTTGCCGTAGATGTTCATCTTCCTCTGGGACGCCTCCATGCTGCCCTTCTTCGAGAGGAAGACGCTCAGACGCCTCAGCGACTCCCTTACCCCGTTCCTGATCTCTGCCTCTATCTCCGGCCTGTCGGCGATGTACTCCTTCCCGACCGTCTTGTACGACACCTTCGTTGAACAAATATGCGTGATCACGGCGACAGGCGCATCGTCCGGGACGTGATACCGCCTCCAGTCTATCTCCTCGTTGAGGACCTTGAACGAGACATCCGAGCTTTCGTCGTAGAGCAGAGGTATGCGATTGGCGAACCTGAACAGCTTCCTGCCCGGCTCCAGCACCTTTCCGCCGTAGACGAGCCCAACCTCGATGAGGAAGGGGAAGCCGGAGTAGGACGAGGGAGGACGGAGGACGACGGTAGAGAATTCCGGTTGCAGCTCCTTGATTATGCCAGTGGTGAGGATCTGCTCGCCGACCGGCGACAGGCACGAGGCGTCCGGCGGGAGGAACTCCGGGTAACGCTGGAGCGCGTCGACGATCTTGACCACCTGCTCGTTGCTGAGCTTCTCAGGCGCGATCTTCCCGTCCACGCCTGCGAACTGGAGGAACTTCCTCGCATTGGTCTCTCCGACACGATGGAAGTGCTTGTTGCCCATGAACCTCAGCATGGTCTTCTCCTCCGTGATCTTGATCATGCGCTTGAGGGCTTCTACGTCTATCCCGTGCGGGTGAGGAAGAGTCTCCTGAGGGGCCGCGGGCATCGACTCGGTGGCCCGCTCATAGGTGGTGATCCGGCCTATCGGGTCGACGAAAGTCAGGTTAGCGTAACTGCCGACCAGTGCGGTCTGCTTGAAGTACTCGTTGATCTTCTGGGCTGAACGGGTGAAGTCGCCTTCAAGGATGACGTCGACGCGCGTCCCGGTCTTCCCTGCACCCTCCTCGGTGTCCTTCCTGAGGATTATGGGCTTGTTCTCGGAGATGTCGATGAGCATCTCGAAGATGTGCCTGCTTTTGCCGTCGGTAGACGTGGTGACCTTGACGGGCTTGTTCGTGGTTATCTGACCGTAGAGGATGGCCATCGTGCCGCCCATCCCGAACATACCCCTGGACTGTCTCAGCACGTACTTCGAGCCGTAGAAGACCTTCCCGAACGCTCGTGGGACATGATGAGGGTCCACACCTGGACCGTTGTCGGCTACCGTGACTCTGTAAGCCTTCGGCTCCTGGCTGGCGTTCTCGGTCGAGGGGTCGTCGGGGACTATCCTGACGTAGACGTCCGGAAGCATGCCGGCGAGCTCAGCGGCGTCGAGGGAGTTCTCCACCAGCTCCCTGACCGCCATGTACAGCGCCCTTGCTGGGTTGGTGAAACCGGCGAGATCGCGATTACGGTAGAAAGAATTCAGACGGGCTAATCTCTGAGAAGGTTACCAATCTGATCTAGTCACCTCCGGAAAGGGGACAGCACCAAGAATCTAGCAAAATCACCAAGTTTCACGACCATCACGCGGACTGCACTCGACCCGAGGGTGTTGGGAAAGTTAGGTTAATAATGGTGCCCCCGCAAAATCTACCAGTTTTCGGGTTTCTTCTTACCGCGCTCGCTCTTGTTAAGTAATCTTCGCCCTGGCGGCGACCTTTACTATCCCGAAGATGACCAACGCGACGATGATGAAGGTCACCAAGTTGACCGCGAAGTCCCCGACCCCGAAAGGCCCGACCATGTAAGTGTCAATGTCTTTGCCGGGTGGGAGCGGGATTATCGGCAGTATGAGATCCGCCACAAGAGCCTTCACCAGGTTCCCGAGGTAGACCCCCAGAATGAAGGCGACGGCTAGTCCCAGAACCTTGTATTGCTCGAGGAACGCCTTGAACTCGTTCGCGAACCCCTTGGGCGTTGGCGGTGCTGGGGCGGGGGTAAGGAGTTTCTCAATCGCCTTCAGCTCCTCAAGGATATCGTCATTTGAGGCAGGCACGGATAGGATTGTGCAAAGACCGGATTTAAGCGTTAGCGGCAAGGAAACGCAATGTCGTGCTAACTTCTCTGGATGCGTCCCGTCCGCCTCCCACCGGTCGACAGTCGGACCGCGTTAGGCAAGAAAAACAAGCAAAGGGAGATATGCATCGTCAGGTGATTAAGACATTGCAATTGCCGTGGAGTAGCGCTAGAATGCGTAGCGACGATACATGAATGAAAAATACTGGATCGCCACATTGGATGGCGACGCTGCCTTTCTAGGACCATGTGGACTGGAATGGGAAAGTGGTTTCAGTACCAGCGGGATACGAGAACCAGTTCTCCTCAAGTTTTGCTGTGAAGCCTCCCTGGGCGACAGAACCTTCTGCTTGGTGCGTAAGGTCCGCCGTGGGTACGGTGCAGGTAGCGGTGACTTGGGAACGGGATGGGATGCCCGCAGCGGCCTGACCGCCTATTGTGCCGTTGACGCTGATGTATTCCGTGACCGAACCAGTGGAGGTCGTGTTGACGCTTGCGATTATTTCGACATTACAGCTTTCCAGGTCTAAAGAAACGGTGTTGTTGTTTAGGATCGTGAGTGCGCAGACACCCGTTAGCAGGGAACATGAGAGGTTCTGCTCCGATATGGCCGCCGGGTAGCCAACGAGAAGACCGGTAGTATTGGTATTGGTGGAGACCGTAGTGGTAGTATTGAAGGGAGGACCGGTAGCATACTCCGTATGGGTGACGGTAACTGTAACAGGGCCATTGGGGAATGCGGTGATGGCTAGAGTACCAATGGTAAGGGCCGCGGCAAGGGCGACGGCAGCAGCGATGACTATCCTAGCTTTATAGTTCGTCAGTTTCTTTTTTTACCCCCACCGATATCTTAGGATGAAACTCCTTACATTGCTACGCTTTAGAAAGCCAACCGCGACTCGACTAATCTGTAGCAATATATAGCGTTCAAGCTCCTATCTCCACAAGTGAAATCTTCGTCATGTCGGCCAAGGCTGATGAGGACGAGTCTCGTTCAGCTAGTTCCGCCTCGGACACCTACCTGAGGGGCACAACCTACGTAGTGTATCGTTACTTCCTCAAGCAGAAGGGGCCAGTCGGAGTTTCGCAGGTGCAGAAGGATCTTGGACTGAGCTCTCCCTCCGTTTCGCTGTACCACATCAGGAAACTGCTTCAACTCGGCCTTATTCGAGAAGAACAGGCCGGCTACGTCCTCGACAGAGGTGTCCTCGCTTACATAGTCAGAGTAAGGAGAGTTTCAATCCCTATCCAGACCGGATACGTAGTCTTCTTCGGCGTCTCACTACTATTTCTGCTCCTGGCTCTACGTCCGATTACAGCAAACGCGGTTTACTTCTTCGCTCTGATGATTAGTGGGACCGCGTTTGGAACATCTCTGTACGAAGCGATCAAGACAGTTAGACATTCGTAGCCGTTTCTTTCATTTACCAGCGACAGTAATGTGTGTCACGAATCATAAAGGCCACCCGCACAACATTTACCGTTACGGGACGCCGGTTGGCCCTAACTATCATCCGATCACCATCGCCCCCCAGCTATCTGGCTAGTCTAATCGCAAATGAAACGTCTCGAGTACCCAACCGCCCCTCACCCGGTTAACTACCTAATACCTCATCTCCCGAGAAGTTAGCAGAGCCAAACGCCGTAGGCCGTGGATAGCTTAATTAATCGATGACGCGGGCGCCAATTCTGTCTGAATTGTCGCTCGACGCACCCGGTTCTAGGGTCAGCGTGATGCTAAGACTG
>JASHPA010000020.1 GCA_030038365.1 Nitrososphaerales archaeon | reverse complement strand
GCATGCTATTTTAAGATTGGCGGTCGGACAGCGCTAGTTCTCCGCGAGCTCCACGTCGGGGACCTCACCCTCTCGGGCCTTCACGACGACGAACTCCACTGGCTCGGCGAGGACCACTTTCCCGCTCTCATCTGGTTCGCGCGGCTTCAAGTCATCGTCTATGGCACGGATATTGGCGTAGTCTCTCAACTCCTTCTCAGAGAGGAAGACGGCGACGACGCTATACCACGAGTAGTCCTCGGAAGAGCCCATCTGGTAGAGGATGAAGAGACTGGTCGGCGTCAATACCATCGCTAGGCAGTAGCTCGTGGTGATTAATCTTATCAAATTTGTTTCTTACCGAGGTGTTCATCACATTTATTTAGCGCGAGATGCCGGCCTAAGCCACTTGAAGCGGGCCTCTGAGCGCGTCGCGATCGGAAGGGCTGTAATTGTGGCTATTGTGGTGGTCGTCCTTGTGCTGGCTGTGGGAGCAGCGGTCTATCTTTCGAGCACGGCCTCGAAAACCGCGACTTCCACCTCCTCGACGTCCTCCACGTCATCGACGTCGAGTTCTTCGGGGACTTCCACTTCTTCGTCGACGCTCGTTTTGGACGATTACAATTACCCGATTGACGGCGTGAACGCCCTTGACTTCCTGGGTGAGGTCCCGTGGCCCGACTGGTTCGCGTACTCGACCTACCAGCCGCTTGTGACGGTGAACATAACCGCTGAGTACCAGTCAGGCGCTATCGAGTACGTCCCCGTGCTGGCGACGAACTGGACCAGCACCAACAACAACATGACCTGGACGTTCAACCTGAGGCAGGGCGTCGATTTCTCAAACGGTGACGCCTTCAACGCATACCAGGTGTGGGGCGACATGTACATCGAGTACTACCTTACAGCGAACAGTTCCGGCTGGTTCCAGTCGTACCCAATCTACAACATGACCAATGCAGACTTTGGGCCGAGCACTCTGGCGCTTATGAATTCCACGGACAACCAGATGATCAGTCCGAGCAGCCAGCTGCTGGCTATAATGGAGAACAAGTCCTGGCCGATCTACGTGACGGGCCCGAACCAGATAGTGTTCAATCTGCAGGCACCCTTCCCGTACTTCCTCGGGACGTTCGTGTCCTACATGGGTATGATCTTCGATACCCAGTATGTCCTGAACAATGGCGGGGTAGGTGCACCTGGGAATCCGAACACTGCTTTCGACACCACGCCGATACCGGGCACCGGCCCATATGTGATCTCCGAAGTGAGCCCGAACGACTATGTGGAGTTCACTCAGAGTACCAGCTACTGGGGCGCGAACCTTAACGCTTCCCAGATCGCCAGCAATACTGTCCTCGATCCGGGCCACTACAAGACCGTCGTCTGTAACTACATCGACAATGACCTGGACAGGTACACGGCTCTCGAGACTGGCGCAGCCCAGATGGTGGCGATTACCTCGGGCGCGGAATGGCCCGACGTCCTTTCGAACCCCTCGCTGTCACACGTGACCTTCCCGTCCTACTCACTGGACATCATGGCCCTCGCTCTCAACGTCAACGAGTACCCCACGAACATCACTGCCGTCAGGCAGGCGATATCCCAATCCATCAACTACAGCAACATCATACAGAACGTCTTCTATGGAGACATGACGCCCGGTGTCGGTCCTGAATATCCTCTATACTCGCAGTACTATGACCTTGGGAACCTGCCTCCCTACTCATACAACCCGACCAACGCCACGAACATACTGAAGGCTGCTGGCATCGACCCGTCAAAGCTGGGGACCATAACGTTCAGGACCATCGCGGGATGCGATGAATGCTCGGCGATCGCTCAGATAGTCGAGGCGGACCTCGAGCAGGTGGGTTTCTCCGTGACCATCTCGTCGGTGGAAGGCAGCGCGTATGATTCGGTCTACGGGAGCTACGCGACCAACGTGGCGAACAACGCCTCGATAGGACAGATTTCCATCCTAGGAGGCGAGACGTGGGCACCATCAGCGCTCACCCCCGCAGACGCATGGGTCTCTTTCGTGAGCAATGTCTCGAGCTGGGGCAACTGGGCGGGCTACACGAACCCACAGGTCCAGGCGTGCGTGAACGCATTCACATCTTCGTCGAGCACATCGAACATAGAGGCACTGTGCAAGGTGGCGCAATCGGACATCTACAACGACGTGCCTTACCTGTGGATCGGGTACGCGCAGCTTGAGTACTACACGGGCTCTCTGGTCTGGAAGACAGGGACCATCAGCAGCTTCACGCTGGACCCGCTCTGGACAGGCCTGGACACGATGCCCCTCATCAACACGATCGTCCCAAGCGACGACTCCTAAGTCACTGGCGACTGGGACAGTTTAAAGTACCTCCTCCGGGAGGAGGCAGTCAGAGCAAAGTGAAACTAGCAAACTTCGAGAAGGACGGCCTTGTTAGAGCGGGGATAGTCAAGGACGGGAAGGTATACGACATCGCCGCGGAAGCGGAGCGATCTGGGATTGGGAAGCTCAAGGCTGTTTTGAGCGTCGACCAGCTGCTGGAGGACTCCCTGGTGAAGGACGTCATCAAGAACGAGACGAAGCTGACCGCGGGAAAGGGGACACAGCTCAGGTCCGTCAAGCTGCGCAGCCCGGTCCTCTATCCCGAGAAGATTATCATGGTCGCCGTGAACTACAGCTCACATGGGGCCGAGACCAAGACGCCTCTGCCAGAATACCCCTATCTCTTCACCAAGTTCAGGAGCTCGATGGTGGACCCCGGTGGGGTCGTCATCGCGCCCAAGTCCTCGAAGCAGGTGGACTGGGAAGTGGAGCTGGCCGTGGTCATAGGGAAGGAGGGCAAGGACATCAGGAAGGGCAAGGCGCTCGACTATGTGGCCGGTTATACGGTCTCAAACGACGTCAGCTTCAGGGACTTTCAGAGCCAGAGGAACGAGAGGCTGGGGATGAACTGGCTCAAAGGAAAGGCGATGGACGCCTCTCTGCCTCTGGGTCCCTGGCTGGTCACCAAGGACGAGATACCCGACCCGCAGAGGCTGGCGCTCTCACTGACAGTGAACGGCGACAGGAAGCAGAACTCGAACACGAGCAAGATGCTGTTCAAGGTGGACGACCTTGTGGCTTACGCGTCCATCGGGACGACGCTGAAGCCGGGGGACATCATCTCGACAGGCACACCGGACGGGATAGCCGCGGCGACGGGCCAGCCCTTCCTCAAGGATGGAGACGTAATGGAGGCCAAGGTCGAGGGCATCGGGACCCTCCGCAACACCGTCAGGGGCGAGTAGGCGATAGATATGGAGAACACCACCAAGAAGAAGCTGCGCGCTGGTGAGACCACGATCGGGGCATGGATATCGTCGGGCAGCTCGAACATGCTCGACCTGCTGAGCCACTTCCCGATAGACTGGTTCCTCTTCGACATGGAGCATTCGCCGATATCGATCGAGACGGTGGGCCACATGGTGCAGGTGCTCAACGGCAGCACCGCCACGCCGCTTGTGAGGGTGGGAGAGATCGACCAGGCAATATGCAAGGCAGTCCTGGACGTCGGGGCGCATGGAGTGATAGTACCCCTGGTCAACACCCCGGAAGAGGCCGAGAGGGTCGTGAAGTACTGCAAGTATCCGCCAAGGGGCGTAAGGGGCTTGGCGGGCGCCAAGGCAGCCGACTACGGACTGGGGCTCGCCAGATACATCAGGACAGCCAACGACGAGACGCTCGTCGTCGCCCAGATAGAGACGCCCGAGGCGCTCGGGAACGTCGAGAAGATACTCGCCAACGACGGGATCGACGTCGCGTTCGTCGGCCCTTCCGACCTGACGATGACGATGGGGTTCCTGGACGACAGGGCCAATCCCAAGGTCGCCGAGGCGATGGTCGGGGTCGTCAAGGCTTGCGAAGCGGCCGGGAAGGCCGCCGGCATAATGGTGGCGACGGTCGACGAGGCGAAACTGGCAGTCCAGAGAGGCTTCAGGTTCATCGCGATAGGCTCCGACATGAGGTACACCGTCATCGGCGCGAGGGCTTTCCTCGAGGCCGTGGGGCGGAAGGCCTAGACGCGCCGGTGGCTCAGGACCTCGGGGTTCAGGACGAACTGCGGCACTCGTACCGCCAGGGCGTCCATCAGCTGCT
>JASHPA010000003.1 GCA_030038365.1 Nitrososphaerales archaeon | reverse complement strand
GGTCGGCCGTGGACCAGAACGTCCTCTCTCGCAGGAAGGATGTGGCCACCCCCCATCGCGAGTATCCGAGCTTCACGCTCCCGAACGAGAGCACGACAGGGGTTGCGGCCGAGAACGTGGTCCCGTGGACGTGCGACACTACCGAGGCATTGATTCCGCGCCTTGTGGCAACCAGGAAGGCTCCAGAAGTGGAATGGGTGTGCACGACACTGGGGAGGCCGTCCTGATTTGCCAGTTCCCTTAGCTTGCGCGCAGCCGTCAGCGTAAAGGGGCTCCCGACCCGGTGTATGGTGACGCGCTGATTTACCTCGACGGCCGGCTCGTTGGAACCGCGCCTTGCGATCACGTGGACCTCGTGTCCGTTCATCGCCTGGACCCGCGAGAGGTTGTGGTAGACGGGCTGCAGGCCGTAAGATGCTTTTCCTCCGACCGGATAGTCCGCGACTATCCGCACCACGCGGAGAGGCTCGGTTGTCCGAGACACGGGGGCCTGTTCTAGACGCTGCTCCAAGCTATCTCCTTCCCCCGGATCCTGTTCACCAGTATGTTGAGGAGCGCCACCGAGTAGCCCATCGCCATTGAGAAGTTTCTGGTCAGCACGAACAGCGGATAGCCGACGAACGCCCACCTGTCCTCGACCACCGGCCATGCGACCCTCATGATCCTGATGGTGCTCGCGACGAAGAGAAGAGCGACGAGGAGTATCAGGACTCCGCCGATGAGCGGCGACCACACCAAAAGGACCACTCCCAGGACGGTTGTCCAGAACGGGATGAGCGTCTTGGCAAAATCGGCCGCCCGTCTCTGCTTCAGGGAATAAAGCACCCTTGTCCTTCCACGCGTGAACCATTTCTTCGCGAGCTGCGGCGTCGTCTGGTCCCTCCTGTGCCGCCAGTTGACGCCCGGTACCCAGGCGACCCCGTAGTGAGCGGCCTCAAGCCTCGCGAAGAGGTCTTTGTCCTCCCCCTGGAAGAGCTTCTCGTCGAAACCCCCTAGCCTCTTCAGGACGTCCGTCCTGTACACCCAGGCATAGAACGGTCGGATCTTGCCCTGGTCCAGCAGCCTGTGCTGGACCTTGTTCTCGATATCGAGGCACCGCGTCGCAAGCGTCGAGCGCGTGATGAGCGGGGCGCCCGTGAGACAGACGGCACCCGCGTCGGGCTGGGCATCCAGGCGCTCGACCGCCTTCTGCAGGTAACCCTCATCGTAGACGCAGTCAGACTCCGCGAAGAAGACTATCTCTCCCTTCGCCTTCTGGACCCCTGCGTTCCTGGCGTGGGATGGGCCTCCGTGCTCGGTCTCGACGACGACAACGTCCTTCCGGCCCGCGGAGACCTCAGCGGCCACCTTCGCAGTCTCGTCAGTCGACCCGTCATCGACCAGGATTATCTCCCTGTCGCGGTAGGACTGTCTGTCGAGCTCCGCCAGAGACGCCGCCACGTCCGCCGAGGAGTTGTAGAACGGGATGATGATCGAGACCCTGGGCACCCCGTCCAACCCCTTGACCCGTGGCTGCACCTGCACCGCCATGCGCTCTCTCAATTCCCTGTCCTTGCGGAGCTGATGACCGACTCGAAGAGGCTGCAGAGCCGTCCCGCAACGATGTTCCACGAGTAACTCTCTGTGACGGAGCGCCTCCCTGCCGACCCGACCTTCTCCGACGCCTTTCCGTCCCCCAGAACCTTCAGGATAGTGGAACCCAGAGCCTCCGCGTCTCCCGGTGGTACCAGATAACCCGTGACCCCGTCCTGGACCGGGTCTGAGATGGGTCTGACGTCGGTCGTGATCACCGGCTTCCCAACCGCCATGTATTCGAACACCTTCAGCGGTGAGCCGAGGCCGTGCTTCCGGACCTGCTCGGACGACCTGATCTTCTCGGGGTTGTAGGGGGCCACTAATACGTCGCTCGCGTTCATAAACGCCGGAACCTGCCCGTAGTCAACGGGGCCGGTAAAGACGAACGATGCGGAGAGACCTGCCGCTTCTACCTCAGCCTTGGTCTTCGCGTAGTACGGCCCGACCATGAGGAACTTGACGTCGGGTCTTTCATGAACCACGCGACCAGCGCACTCGATGAGCTCCCCGAGGCCGTGCCACTCCTGGAACGTCCCGACGTATCCGACGACCGGGCCGCGACCCAGCGAGTACCTCTCCCTCACCTCAGTTCCTGAGGCCGGGTCGGGCCTGAAGGTGTCGGCGTCGACCGCGCCCGTCACGAGGACCACCTTCGATGCCTCTTGCTTGCCCTCGAACATCCCGCTGGTGTACGCCACTATCTTGCTCGACCGGTTCAACTGCAGCTTGGTCACGCGGTTGCCTATGACCTCGAGGACGAGCGGCCTTCCGGTAAGCATGCTCGCCAGCGCCCCTGCCCCGAACGAGGTCTCCCTCTCGAAGATCAGGTCTATCGTGCTCTCCTTTACGACGCGCATCACCTCTGCCCCGATGTACAGAGGAAAGGCCGTCCTGAGGTAGGCCTCGTAGGATTTCCACAGGAGAGGAGAGGTCTCACCGCGGTACGATCCGCGCGCCTGAGCGTTGGTGAAGCTGGACCTCCGCGAGGAAAAGAATATCCCCCGCTGGAATCGGTGAATCGTGATCCCGTCGATAACCTCGAGCCTAGCCTGTGACGGCGAGACGCGCCGGGCGACCACGTGAACTTCGTGGCCAAGCTTGACCAGGTTCCTTGCGAGCTCGTAGACGTGTGTGGACGACCCCCTGTAGTGGGGCACGGCGACATCAGCAGCAACGTAACAGATCTTCATTGTCCTCTCTCCGGGCTCACAGGAACGGCGGCCGATAGCTCCCCGGAACGTACTCGAAGGGCTGTTTCTTTCTCTCGCCGATGGCCCTGGCGGGGTTGCCGCCGACCACGGAGTAGGGTGAGACATCCTTCGTTACCACGGCGCCAGCCGCCACCACGGCACCCTCACCCACGTTGACCCCGGCGAGGATGATCGCATTCGTGGTGATCCATGCCCAGTCGCCGACGGTGATCGGCTCGTAGGTCGCCTCGAACTTCGGCGAGTTTATGTCGTGCTTCGCCGTTATTATCACGGCACCGTCCGAGACATTGACGTTCCTGCCTATCTTCACGCCCCCGGTGCAGTAGAGGCTGGCCCTTCCGACGAAGCTGCCGTCCCCAACCTCGAGTTCGTTCGGGCTGCCGATGTAGACGCCCCGTCTGATGACGCAGCGCTCGCCTATCTTCACGCCGATCCTCCGATAGAGGTAGATCCTCAGGCTCAGGCCGTGCAGCCGGCCGATGTTGTAGGCCAGCTTTGTCGCGAGATACGAATGCCTGGTGTTCCGGATCCGTGCGTGCGGGGGCGGAACCGTCTGGGCGGGGGCTTCGGAGGGCTCGCTCATTGCTCGATCACCTGTCCACTTGAGGGCCTGCGGTAGCGGACATAGGCCACGAGAACGAACGTCAGGACCGGGACCACGAGGTCGATAGGCGGTAGGTATCCGGCCGAGAGCGTCTCGATCGAGTAAACCGAGACGAAGATGCCGACGCTCCAGGCGACAGCGTAAAACATCGTCTCGAGGAACGTCTCTGTCTCACGCAGGACCAGGGTGGCGTAGAACCCCGGCACGACGAGCATGTAGGGGACTACCGCGAGGGTGGGGATGATGTGAAGACCCGGGATTATCGTCGCCATCACCAGGATCGAGTAGACGACCACTATGCCATCCCGCAGCTGCTCCAGCGCGACCCTTACGCCCGCGAACCCCAATTTCCTCTCACGTATTTTTCCACGACGGCAAGACCGAGGATGACGACCGCGAACGCGAAGCCTGCAACGATGCCCGGCAGAACGGCGATGGTGGTTTGGTCAGGCGTCATCTGGCCGACCCTGACTCCGCCGTCGCCTATCATGAGGGCCACGACCAGCAGCGCCAGCGCGGTCGTCGTCCGGCCCATCTTCTTGATGTATGCGAGCGGGACGAGGCCCGCGAAGAAGAGGATGTTGCCCGCGGACAGGATGTATGTAGGCGTCACTCCTCCTCCCAGCGCGGTCCCGAACCCGTAGATGAACCCCTTGACCAGAAGTGCGTTCGAATAGGCAGTCCCGAACACGAGCGAGCCCAGGGGGAAGAACAGCAGCACCAACTGGTACATGTAGACGCCCACGAAGAACGGGTTGAGCAGAAGGAACAGGGCGAGTCCGGCGATTAGGGCAAAGTCAGCCTTCTTCACCGGCAGCCCTCCCTCGACACCCACGGCGCCGATGAGGACGCCGAGGAATCCGGCCGCGAGCCGCGGGGTGCTCCCTCCCCCGAACCCGAGGAGGCCAATCGCCGTAAGGTCGTGAGCATCTGAATTCACAGCGTGGAGCGAGAGAGGAACGGCGAGCGCGGAACTCGTGAGGATATAGATGGCCTCGCTGAAGAAGAACAGGAAGACGCCCGCTCCTATCAGCACGACCAGGTGCGATAGGTCTGTCTTACCCCGGGATTCGGAGGTGAGAGACCCCAGGAATGCCCACCCCAGGAATATCAAGACCATTGACAGGACCCCCTCGGTCGCGAGAAGGGCGGTGAACTCCCCGTCGCTCGGCGTGAGCCCGAGGACGTTGGTCCGCTGGTTAGCGGCAAGGAGGGCAGACAGCTGTTGCTGCTCGGAGGAGGTGAGGTTGGCCGCGTTCTGCACGACCAGCACCTGGCTAGGGTAGAGGGTCTCGATCGTTTGGTTGATTGTGGCGTTACCGGTGTTGTCCACCACGATGACCGGGACGTCGCTAAGGCTCCCCAGGACGAACGGCGCGACTTCCTGGATCTGCGCTGGAGTGTAGTTGGAGAACACGATGACGTTGAACTGTCCCACGCTCGACATTACGGCAAAGTCGCTGTAGTCCTCAGTGGGGGTTATGACGAGGACGTTGCCCCCGGCAACCTTCTCGAGCTGGGTCTGAATCTCGCCGGTGGTAGCCGCATTGCCCGCGATGACATACGCCTTGACCCTCGGGTCCGGACCACCGAAAGAACCCAGAGCCACCATCAGAAGCGAGCAGAGTATGAACAGCGCGAGGAGCTTCCGCGGCTGGAAGACGCTCCGCGGTCTGAATCCCTTGCGGCTCCGGAACGGCAGCGCCTTCCCGATTGCGGCACCCAACATCCCCACGCGAGCCCAGGTGCTGTTCAACACGGCCCTCCCAGCCGCGAACAGGTTGAGCGCCGCGAGGGCCACCATTGCCAGAGCGACAGCCGTGATCACAATGCTGACCGGAAGGAAAGACGAAGACTGGAAGACCATGAGGCCTACGAGCGGGCTTACGTTGTAGACAGTCTGCCCTGCTCCGCTGCTTGTCTCCGAAACCGAGCTCAGAGGGAGGGTCGCTCCCTGGGGCGCGTATACCTGCGAGATGACGTTCCCAGTCGGGAGAGAGACAAGGTACTGGGGATAAGCCGGCACCCCAGTAACCCGCACGTACGGCGTGCTCGCTATGTACCTCCAGAGAAACGTGGGTCCGGTCGACGACCCATAGAGCACGACCTGGAAGAAGGACGCGTCAGCCGTGACATTAAAGCGGATGGTGTATTCCTGCGAGGAGTAGACGACCGCCCCGAGCTGCGTCGCGTTGACCGTCTCTTCGACCGAGGGGTTGAACAGGCTTGTCACGCTGAACGAGCCGTTCGACGGCAGCGAGGAGTAGCTTCCGCTGACCACGACCGTGATCGGGTTCGTGCCCGAACCGTAGACATCGTAGGTCGGCTGGATCTGCTCCGTCACCGTGACCGCTGGGGTGACCTGGGTCTGAGCGTGGGCTGCACCGACGGACGAGAGCACCAGGAAGAGCACGAGCACCGAGAGCAGGACCAGAGGAACGCCTCCGCGACCACCCCTCAGCCTAGTCCACCGTCCTCCACACCGAGACCGCGTCTGCTCCCCTCTCGACGATCGACCTCCTGACGAGATGTTTCTTTTCGAGACTTCTGAGCGTCGAGTCTAGTGTCTCGGCG
>JASHPA010000019.1 GCA_030038365.1 Nitrososphaerales archaeon | reverse complement strand
ATCTCGCCTGACCCGATCTTGAGGGTGACGTTGTTCAGGGCGGTCACCTTGCCATAGACCTTCGTCAGGTTCTCTATCGATATCTCGTTCACGATGTTTAGCCCTCAAATCAGCGAAAGCCGCCAGAGCCTGCGCCTGTTCCGCAATGTGATGGACTGGTAAAATACCTTTTTGCGGTTCTACTGCGTCTGCTGTGCGTGACGCGGTTTCGAGGCATCTACTCTGAGGATTACCGCCTGCGTCGGGTTCCTCTTCACCGCTTCACCTACCTCGCATTTACCTTGCGACTGGGCGAACCTCACCCAGCCTCTGCGAGAGATGTTCATGACAGCAGCCTTCGATATCGCGCAGAGCCTGTAGTAGCTCGGAACGTCCCCGGTATCTCCTGTTCAGCCCGCCGTAACTCAGCCTCGAGAGTCTCTCCTGAGTGAGGAAGCGTCCACACAGCCGGCCCGATTCTGATGGCGTCGTCGCACATCAGACGTGAGGGATCCATCAACTGCTCTACTGGAGATGGTGGAGTGAACCCCCTGCTTGACGGACTTGCACGCGAGCAACTGAACCACATTTAAGCGGTGATGTGCAGCAGGCGCAGTAGAATTTTTTTGCCAAATGGCTTGCCTCCGGTGGCTTTTTCAACGTCCACCATGGAGATCTTGGTCATGACCGACACGATCACCGGACTGCATGCCGTTACACTCCACATCCGCGATATCCAAAGGGCAAGAAGGTTCTACACGGACGTGCTCGGTCTCAAGGAAATCAGCTTCAACGAGAAGGCCAATCGGGCGGCCTTCGCCCTCCCGGGAACATCCACGATACTTACGATGCACATAATGGCCCCAGGGGAGGAAGGAAGGGAGCCAGGGACCGTGTCGGGAGTCGTCTTCTCTCACCCTGACCCGGCCGCCGCATGCGAAGAGATGAGGCGGAGGGGAGGGACGATCACCATGCAGCCTCAGCTCGTCGAGATAGCGGGAGCGAAGTTCACTAGGGCCGCCTTCGCCGACCCCGATGGGAACGAGTTCATGATTTCCAACCGCTCCGACTAGGGCAACACCCAGCAATTCGCTCCGGTCTTGTGTCACATCATCGGGAGCACCTGTCTGACCGGGCCGGACAATGTCCCGGCAGGACATTAGAGAAGAATGGAAGATAAGCCGTAAGGCGCTCGTGCAGTCCTTCTTCTTTGATTTCTCATGGCGCAGGAAACGGAGCAAAAGCATGAGCCCCAAGCTGCTGCCTCGAGCGCGCAGAGACAAGGATACCGGGAGGCTCTTCCGCGGGAGGTGCACATGGTGGTCCCGCTCATCACGGTGGTCGACCTGCTGGTGCTCTCTGCGGCCGCTATCGACCGGGCCACGTGGGCATTCGCGCCTGTGTACGTTGGGGTCGCGCTCAGCTACGTCCTCGGCGGGTTCTACATATTCGCAAAGATGCTTGACCATAGCGACACGGGCGGCGACAAGAGCGTGCGCTCCGTCAGAAGGTAACGCTCAGGCAGCCAAGGTCTGCGCGGAAGGCCCCCATAGACGCCGAGGCTATGGGAAATGCTATCACCGTATCTTCCGCTTGTTTCATCCGAGTAGGCTATCCTGGGGCTGCCCGATTCTAGTGAGTTCACGCTGATAAGCTGGAGCAGGCTGTCCCGAACTCCAAGTGCTGGGCACCCGAACCCATCACCCAGCAGCACCCTGCGCCCAGAAGCAAACTGTTATTGCTGATCTGGCTTCGACCGCGCAAGGGACTTGGTCCACGAGCGTCGGGAGCGGATATACATCAGGAAGGATATCATCCTCAAGCTCGTCGAACACGGAGAACTCAACCAGAGCCAGTTGATGAGCTATTGCGGGCTCAACAACGTGAAGCACAGGGAGGTCGTCGAGGAGCTGGTGCGGAGGGGACTGATACTGCGCGTCGAGGAGCCATGGGGTTCCAAGAAGATAATCAAGTACACTGCATCAGAGAAGGGGAAGGAGCTCGCCAGAGAGATACTGGAGCCGTACGAGGCGCTCTTCCCGAGAGGGGAGGAGGATGGGTAACATAGTGCCTCCACGGTTTTTAACGCAGCTGTAAGTATGAGCCGCGTCGTGGCTGGGTCGAAGAGGAGCACCGAGAGCGACGTGACGAGCGAGAACATACTCCGCATCGCCGACGAGCTCGTCCGGCAGGTCGACAGGACGAAGAAGCTCGTCATCGTCATGATAGTCGCAATAATCGTCGGAGTGCCTCTGTCGTGGCATGTCACCCCGTACCTCCTCGGGACGCCATACAACTTCAGGGTCGCTGGTCTTGTTTCCATAGTGATCGCAGCGATCTTCGTGATAGTGGGCGTCAGGCAGTGGATGATCTTCTCCAAATGGACCGAGAGATACAAGGCATACAAGGAACTTCAGCAGAAGATAGACGAGAAACTCGACTTCGAGTCGGGAACATCAGAACCGGCAGCGGACACGAAGGACGAAGCGACGGGTAACTGAGTTACGTAATACAGGTTAACACGCATTATATGAAAAAGTGCCCCGGCCAGGTTCATGTCTCCTCGATTAGACTACGAGATAGGGGCTAAGGCCCTGAAGGGTGTTCTGACCTCCCTCCTACTGTTTTCAGCAGCTATCGGCTCATACATCATAACCACCGACAAATACCTCTGGGCTGCCGCGCCTAGCCACGCTTATGGGCTTATCGCGTTCATCGCGATGGACGTTGTGGCGTCCGCTACGCTGTACGTCCTCCCGAGGCTGAGCCGTGTAATCGCGCTACTCCTCCCCGCAATCCAGTTCGTCGCGATGGCGGGTGACCTCTACATGGGTCTCGGCAGTCCGGGGAGCCTGATTCAAAGCGGATTCAGGGAGTACCTGCTCAACGACACGGCGTTCATGGCGCTCCTGGTCCTCCAGGCTGGCCTAGTCGGCTTGGCCGCGGGTTATCTGGTCCAGAGACCCGACATGTCACCTATCCTACGCGGCGACGGGCTCTCGAAGAGAGGTCCCGATTGAGCGGCCAGCGAGCGGGGGCAGTCAGCGACGATCGCACGCATCCGCAGGTTCACCCAGGTGGTCGCCGTCCTACTGGCCGCTCTCTTTCTCCTTTCAGCGTCCCTCAATCTCGGCGTCCTGATACAGCTGGGTCCAGTTGCGCTTGGCTTTCAGGTCCCTTCGAGCTCGATAGCCGGCTTTGAGATTCTTATCGCAATCGTCCTTGTAGCCGGAGTGCTCATTCCGAACCTCTACCTCTTGGGTGCCGCATACTTGCTTGCGGCCGTCGGTGTCATCGAGGGACTGCTCTCGCCGGAGGTGCAGGGACTGGCGAGGACCGTCCATGAGGTGATGATACCGCTCCTGGTCCTTGGTTGGGTGCTGACCATACTGGAGATTAGCGCGTCGCATAAGGCCAGGGCAAAACTGGGACAGCGTCAGAGCATGCGTACGGTAATCACCGTGCTCCAGTTCTTCAACGGAGGCTTGGTGACATTTGGTGGGGCGGCCTATGTAATCAGCGGGGCGCGGCCTTTCGGCACTTTGATCGGAGCAGGACACCTTACCGTGGGCCTGATCGCTTTAGCTGCTGGATACGTATTCCTAAGGAGAGCGAGAAGGTCCGAGGTATTCGTTGTATGGGCGAACGTCGTGACGATAGCGTACAGCACCATCGCGGAGGTGCTCGCCGAGGTCTACGCCCTCCTGCCTCCCGGAATCAACGACGCGCTGATAGGTACCGTCATCGCAGTTGGGGTAAGCGTTGTCATACTGTATGTGGTTCCTTCAGCCAAAGGGTGCTAGTCGGCGCGCATCCACAAGGCTTTAATAGGCGATATCGGGTAGGCGATATCGTCTATTAGATATCGATGAAAGATATGGGAAACGACAATCAAGACAAGGATAACGAAAGACAAAACCGAAAGAATTGGGAGAGGCATGAGCGGCTTCGCGATAAGCTTGACAGGCTCCACAGGGCTCAGTTCGGGCAAAGAGGATTCCTCAGGCCACAGATAATCCAGCTCTTCGAGAAGGGGCCGATGAATGGCGTGGACATCATGAACCGTCTGCAGGACGAGAGTCACGGTTGGTACAGACCGAGCCCGGGCTCGATCTATCCGCTACTGGAGCAACTCGAGAAGGAGGGCCTGATCTCGAAGAACAACGAAGGCAAGTTTGAGCTCACCGCGGCCTATGGCGAGCGGTTCGGCGTCAATGATGACCTGTCGATCGCTATCTCCTCGCTCGAGAGCAATGTCTCGTATCTCGAGGACCTAGGCAAGGGCGACAAGCCGCGGCTCTCGAAGAACAAGGAAAGGATAGAGAAGCTGGCGAAGAGATTGCAAGCGCTCGACGCCTCCCTGCAGACGGGGAGTGGCTCATCATGATACAGGCGGGACTGGAGGAAGGAGAAGCCAGCCGCGGCGAGCAGGCCCTTGCGATAGAGGCCCACGGACTTGTCAAGGTCTTCGGAGACAACCGAGCGGTCGACCGGGTCGACCTGTCCATACCGACCGGCTGCATATACGCGCTCCTCGGCCCCAACGGCGCCGGAAAGACGACAATCATCAACATGCTGACGACGTTGCTCAAGCCGGACGAAGGAAGCGCCAGGATATTCGGCCACGATGTGGCTCGCGAAACCCAGGTCGTCCGTCAGCTGATCAGCGTCACAGGCCAGAGCGCGGCCGTGGACGAGAGGCTTTCGGCGACCGAGAACCTCGTGATCTTCGGGTTGCTCCTCGGGCTCAGCAGAGGAGAGGCAAGCAGGAGGGCAACCGAGCTGCTCAATGAGTTCGGCCTCGAGGAGGCAGCGAAGAGGACGCTCGACAAGTTCTCGGGTGGTATGCGTCGACGGCTGGACCTTGCGTCGGGCCTCATAATCCAGGCGCCGCTGATCTTCCTGGACGAGCCAACGACGGGCCTCGACCCGCGCACGAGGATGCAGATGTGGGAATCAATCCGCCGGCTAGTCTCCAGCGGCTCGACGATTCTCCTCACCACTCAGTACCTCGAGGAGGCAGACCAGCTCGCGGACAGGATAGCCGTAATCGACCACGGACATCTCGTGGCCGAGGGGACACCACGTGAGCTGAAGGCGACAATCGGGAAAGCGACGTTGCACCTAGACCTGGCGGAGAAGAGGAGCACGGACGAAGCGGTACGCATCACCCAGACGGTACTGAACACGAAAGCATCGTCCCCGGAACCCGGTCTCGTCACCGCCCCGATGGCTGACCCTGACCGTGTGACCGACCTGCTGGTCGCTCTACGCCAGGCAAACGTTCACCTTGCGGAGGTGAGCGTCCGCGAGCCCACATTGGACGAGGTCTTCCTCGCGTTGACGGGTGACGACAAGGCCGCCGAGGAGGGCGAGAAGTCTTGACCTCTCAGATAGTCCCGGGTTTCCAGCGGAAGCTGAAGAACCGCGTGGGTATCCGGATGGCGCTCAGCAACACGTTGACCATGGCCTACCGCACTCTGCTGCTGATCCGGCGGACGCCACAGCAGCTGTTCGACGTGACGATACAGCCCATCCTCTTTACGCTGATGTTCGCGTTCCTGTTCGGCGGAGCGATATCGGGAAGCGTGTCGGGGTACCTGCCCATAATCATCCCCGGAATACTGGCGCAGACCGCGCTCACGGCGTCAATGGCGACGGGAGTACAGCTTCGTGAAGACATGGAGAAGGGAGTCTTCTATCGCTTCAAGTCCATGCCCATCGCGCGCATCGCGGCACTCACAGGCCCCCTGCTGGCAGACCTCGTCCGCTACTCGATAGCCACGACCATCACCTTCGTGATGGGGTTTCTTCTAGGCTTCCGGTGGGCGAGCTGGGAGGGTGCGGTAATGGGAGGCTTCCTCGCAGTGTTCGCGGCCTGGTGTATCGGCTGGATATTCGCTCTGCTCGGAGTGCTCATGAAGACCGCCCAGGCCGTTCAGGGTATTTCGGCGGCGATCCTGTTCCCGCTCGGGTTCCTCTCAGGAGCTTTCGTCCCAACGAGCACGCTGCCATGGTGGCTGCAGGACTTCGTTAACGTCAACCCGCTGACATACATCGTGAGCGCCGTCAGGCAGCTCTTCAACCAGGGCACCATCGGGAACGACTTCTGGTTGTCCCTCATCGGGTCGATAGCAGTAGTGCTCGTGTTCGCCCCGCTTACACTGCGGATGTACATGCGCAAGGCATAGGCGCCGGGCCGCCCGTCGAGGCTGTGAGCCGCTCTACCGGAGCAGCTCCCGGTAGCGGAAGCACCGTCTGGTATGGTCGTTCACCAGCCCCGCCGCCTGCATGAACGCGTAGCAGATGGTCGGACCGACGAACCGGAAGCCTCGCTTCAGGAGGTCCTCGCTCATGGCATTCGACACGGCGCTAGTGGCCGGGATCTCGCCTGTCGTCTTCCAGCCGTTGATGATCGGCTCACCGCGGACGAAGCGCCAAAGGTAGGAGTCGAGGCTGCCGAACTCTTTCTGGACGAGCAGACAGGACCTGGCGTTCTGGATTGCGGAGCGTACCTTTAGTGCGTTCCTGATGATTCCCGGGTCGGAGAGGAGGCGCTCCACTTTGGTCTCGTCGTAGCGGGAGACTTTCTCAGGGTCGAATCCTCCGAACGCCTTTCTGTAGTTCTCGCGCTTCCTCAGGATCGTCGCCCAGCTCAGCCCTGCCTGGGCGCCCTCCAACACCAGGAATTCGAAGAGCGTCCTGTCGTCGTGGACCGGGACGCCCCACTCCTCATCGTGATAGGTGACGACCAGCGGGTCGGCGGCCGACGCCCATTCGCACCGCGTCCTCGCACCCATGCGACGCCGACAGGCTGGCCTACCCTGATATGCTTTGGGCAAGAACGCGGGTAGCGTTCCGTCGTAAGTCGGTTCCAGCGGTGGCCCATCAATAGCAGCTCTGATCGTTGAAGGTAGCCCACCGGAA
Organism: Nitrososphaerales archaeon; assembly: GCA_030038365.1. Classification (GTDB taxonomy): domain Archaea; phylum Thermoproteota; class Nitrososphaeria; order Nitrososphaerales; family Gagatemarchaeaceae; genus Gagatemarchaeum. The sequence goes on along the minus strand of JASHPA010000019.1, from coordinate 466 downwards.
GTGATTACTCAGGTGGATTTCACCGATGTAGAATAGGTGGTATGACAACGAGGCATAACCTGAGCCGTTCGGGGAGGGGAAACACGGAACGATATTCATCGGGACGACGGGAGCATAGAAGAAGAACATGTGACGAAGGCGACCGCGAAGATTCCCGCCGCGGCCAGGGTCCTTTTCACGTGTGTGAGATTGTCTGGCCTTTATTTACGACTTTGTCCGATAACGCCATATGCTTGTTGCTTCTGAATCCCCGTTCCGCGGCGCGTGTCGGCATCTGTCTTTCTAAGGCTGCCTGCGGTTTCACGAAACGGTACTAGAATGCCCCGCGGAAACGTCGGACGCCATGGTCTCGAGACGCTTGACCGTGGCGGGGAGAGAAGAAAATGCAGAGGGGTAGAAAAACAGAGAAGAGGGCAGCCTACGCCTTGGCGGCCGCCTTCTCGACTTGGCCCTTGACGGTGATCTC
>JASHPA010000018.1 GCA_030038365.1 Nitrososphaerales archaeon | reverse complement strand
CCTCGAGACGTTGAAGGTCGAGGCTCCCGGACCCATCCGCTGGATCGCCCGCTCGGCGGAGTGGGGCGACCTGCTCGTGGGAGACCGCGGGGGAATCCTTCGTCGCGACGGAGAGAATTTCAGGCGCCTCGACGTTCCCAGCACCCAGAACCTCAGGTGCGTAGCCATCTCTCGAAGGAACGGGCTTGGCTATGCGTGTGGGAACGACGGCACCACCCTGAAGATAAAGGCCGACGTGGTCTCCGACACGGGATTCCAGTTACGAGGGAACCTGCGGCGGCTATCATGGGATAGCACCGGTGAGGAGCTGCTTATCGTGGGTAACGAAGGCATGGCCCAGCTGGTCGACCCTCAGGCAAAGTCCCACCGGGTCTTCGGCGCCGACACCCACCTGCGCTCGGTCGCCTGGCATCCCATTAAGAGGTCAGCGCTCGTGACAGGGAACTGCTTCAGGGACGGGATAGGCAGTCTCACTCCCTCGCCCAATCTCTTCGAGCTCGACGGGTACTCCCTCAGGGAGATATCCACCCTCGAGGAAAGCAATGCAGACCTCACCTCCTCGAGCTGGAGCCCTGACGGTTCGAGCTGCCTTCTCGCCGGATTCGAGCAGACCTGGCACACCCCTGCGTTATTCACCTATTCACAAGGCAGGATGCACGTCGTCCCCTGGGAGGGTCCAGCGCTTTTTCCGACCGCGTGCTCCTGGAACCCGGACGGATGCTACGCTCTCGTTGGGACGAGCGCCATGACCGCCGATGAAGGGTTAGCATCGCTCTACCGTTATTCCGAAGGCTCCGTCGAAAAGGTCGAAGACCTGGAAGGGTTCGGGGTCTCGTGCATAGCATGGGGCGAGGACGGAGAGGCTCTCATCGCCTGCTCCAGGTCGACCCGCGCCTTCAATTCTTGAACCGGCCGTCTCTATGCTCTTTTCGAGAAGAAGGCCTTCATCCCGTCCATCGCCTTGGAGATGTTTTCTTCGCTGCCCGCGAAGCATATCCTGATGTGCTTCTCGCCTGCGGGACCAAAGGCTGTCCCAGGCAGTATCGCCACTTTCTGCTCGCTGAGAAGCGCCAGGGAGAGGTCCCTCGAGCTCATCCTGGTGCTGTAGCTGGGGAACGCGTAGAACGAACCCTCCACCTCCGTGGGTTTCAGCGCTGGAATCTCATCCATCCTGTCGTTGAGCAGCTTCCGTCTCTTCACGTATTCTGCCTTGAACTGTTCTATGAACTTCTGTCCCTTTTCGAGAGCGTAGGCGGACGCGCGCATTATGAACGGCGGATAGCATGTCACGGTGTGTTCCAGCAGCTTGTTGATGCGCTCCACCCTGTCTTCGGGCCCGACCACGTAGCCTGACCTCCACCCGGTCATCGAGTAGCTCTTCGAGAGGGTGTAGATCGAAAGGACGTACCTGGGCTTCTTTTCGAACGAGCCGATCGAGACATGATCCTTTGTGTAGACCAGGTCTTCGTACGCCTCGTCGCTGAGAATGTAGATACCCTTGGAGGCGCAAAAGTCGTAGAGCTCTTTCAGCTCGCTCTTGTCAAAGACCGTCCCTGTCGGGTTCGAGGGCGTGTTTACCATTATCGCCCTGGTCTTCGGCGTCGTCTTTTTCTTGATCTCGTCGAGGTCGAGGTTGAATGACTTGGAGAGCTTGTACCGGACCGGCTTCCCCCCGGTCAGGATTACCGGCTCGGAGTAGAAATAACCGGGGTCAGGTATCAGAGCTTCGTAGCCTCTGGCCGCCACCGCGGCGAACGACGCGAAGACGCTCGTCTTCGCTGTGACGAATATCGCGTTCTCAAGCGAGGCTTTGATCCTGTTCTTCTTTGCCACCTTCCTGACGATGGCCTCGCGTACGTCAGGTGTCCCGTACGAATAGACGTAGTGGGTGTCTCCTCCGAGCATCGACTTGTACGCGACCTCGATGATCTCCTTCGGCGTGTTGAACGAAGGGTCGCCAGGAGCCAGCGATATCACGGGTTCCCCCCTTGCTCTCATCTGGAGGACGAGATTCACCATCTCGAGGGACGCAGATTCCTTGAGGTCGTCTAGAAACACGACCGCCGCCGCAGGGCGCCGAATCTTAAACGTTCATCCTATGCTCCCGCCGGTAACCCTTCTCCCCTGGCGTCGCATGCCCCCTTCACGCACTCGGCCATCAGTTGGACGCCCTGCGCGACGCCCGTGGGCCCTGGATACCCGACGGTCTTGTGTCGGAGCCGCAGCCTGCTCAGCCCCTGGTAACCCTCCTCGACCAGGACCTCGTCGGCCCCGTCCCAGAGAAATCGTGGATAGTCGATAGCCTTCTCGACGTCCATGCCATAATCGATGATGTTTGTCGCGAACAGCGCATGTTGCTGAGGCCTGTACTCACCCCCGCTGGCTCCTATGGCCACAAACGGGTCCTCCTCTCTGGAGAGGATAAGGGCAGAGAGCGTGTGCAGCGGTCTCTTCCTCGGTCCCAGCTTGTTCGGCCCCTCCGTCCTGAACGCGGAGCCGCGGTTGTTCATGAAGAAGCCTCCCTTCTCTATGAAGACCTTGGAACCGAAGTTGTAGAAGATGCTCTGAATACAAGAGAGGACGTTCCCTTCTCCATCTGCGACGGCGAAGTACGTGGTGTCGGCCCTGTCTATCTTCTTCTGAGCCGTCTCGGTCCTCATCGCCTTGAGGAACCTCCCGAACTCGAAGGAGGCGAATCTCGGGTCGCCGATGTACCTGTCCCTCGCGGCGTATGCCAACTTGGCGGCCTCGACCATCGCCTTCACCCTCTCCGCTGAGTCCGGCTTGAGAGATGGCATGTCGTGCTCCTCCAGTAGTCGGAGCATCAGCAGGCTCGTAGCGCCCATGCTGTTGGGTGGAACCTCGAAGACCTTGGTCCCCCTGTAGTCCATCTCCAGCGGCTCGCACCATTCAGGCGAGTATCCAGTCAGGTCCCCTTCGTCCACTTCGATGCCCCCTCTTGACATCTCCTCCCTGATACCCGCCCCCGCGCGCCCGGAGTAGAAGGCCGGCGACCCACCCTCGGAGATGTCCCTCAGGGTCTGCGCGAGCGTAGGCTGTCTCAGTACACTCCCGACCGGAGGCACACCTTCGGACGGCATGAACGTCCTTTTTGCGGCCGGCGATAGCTCTCCGCCGAGCCTGCTCAGGGAGCTCACAAGACCGGGGCCCATCGCGTACCCTTCCTCGGCCAGTTCTATCGCCCTGCCCATGCACTCCTCCAGGCCCAACCTTCCGTACCTCTTCTGAACATCACAGATGCCGGCGACGTACCCGGGCACGACGATGCTGCCGTGCCCGAACCTGGGTACGCAGGACCATCCCTTGCTCTCCATGAGCTGGGGTGTCAAGCTCGAGGGCGACCACCCGCTCGCGTTAAGGCACTTCACCTTGCCGCTGGAACCATCGCTGAAAAGGCCGAAGAAGTCCCCTCCGAGGCCGCTCAGCTGTGGCTGTACGACGGAGAGGACGAAGCTGGCAGAGACGGCCGCGTCGTATACGTTCCCCCCGCTCTCGAACGTCCTGAGCGCTGCCGAGGACGCCAGCGGATGCTCCGTCGCCGCGACCAAATTGGTCCCCATGAGGACCTTGCCTGTCAACCTCGCGGTTTCGGACGGACCCGCAAATAAAGACAGAGTGTCACCAACCCTTAAATGAAAATCGCCGGCCCGTTGGCCTCTTGAGCTCCGGCGGTTGGTCGCGCTTCCACACCTTCTACCTCGTCTTCACGGTCGCGCGCGGTTTCGCCCAACTGCTTCTTCCGCTATACTTCGTCTCGGTAGGCATACCGGTGCTCGGCGTTGGTGTCGCAATCGGGGTCTTCGGCGTGGGCCTGCTCGTCTTCGAGGTGCTATGGGGTGTGCTTCTCGACCGGGCGGGGCCCAAGTCCCTCGTTCTCGTCGCAGTGGTCACCACAGCCGGCTCATACTTCATGCTCCCATTCGTCAAGACCTCTGAGGGTGCCATCGCAGTCGAGTTCGTGTTGGGTGCTACGGCTCCCATTGTAACGCTCGTGGCCCGCTCGAACGTAGTCAGGCGAGGCGAGTCCGGGTCATGGGCCGGGGGCTTCGGGCTGCTCGGCTCACTTTACTCGTTCTCGCAACTGATCGGGTCCCTGCTCGGCAGTTTCGTAGCCCCCTTTGTGGGTCTCTCCGACAGCTTCTACGTCGCGGGCGCGTTGTGTGCAGGTGGTTACGCGTACCACTTGCTGGGCGAGAGGCAGCAGACCGTGGTCGTCCAGGCTCCAGAGGTGAAGGCAGAGGCGCCTCCAAGCGGACCTCGGCCGCGTTTGGACTGGCGCGGACTGCCCTTGTTGGGACTCGTCGCCGTCCCGACGTTCATCATCTTCTCCTTCTTCACAAACATTATCCAGCTGGTCGTCACCGAGACGCACGCCATCTCGGCCTCCGAGTCCGAGGCGGGCATCGTGGTCTCTTCGTTCTGGCTCTCGACCACGATCTTCCAGCCGCTGATAGCTAGGCGAGCCGCCAAGAGCGCGAGGAAGTGGATAGGCGTAGCGATGCTCTGCGCCTTCGCAGTCTTCGCGCTCATGACCCAGCTCTACAACGTATGGGAGGTGGCGGCTGGCGTCTTCCTGGCCGGGATATGCTACTCCTCCATAAGCCCGCTCTCCCTCTCGTTGCTCATGGTCGGAATACCGGCACGTTACGCGGGTAGAGCCATAGGCGTCTATGGAGCCGCCGAGGACGTCGGGGTAATCCTCGGGCCCCTCGTCGGAAGCGCCGTCTGGGTCGAGTACGGGCTGACGCAGGCATACCTCACTCTCGGCGCCACTTTCCTGCTCGTCCTCATCCCCTACGGCGTGGCACTGCGGAGCCTCGCGACGCGGCCGAACAGATAAATCGGCTCTCTCTAGCCTGCCTTGCAATGAAGAGAATTGGATTCATCGGGCTGGGAATCATGGGGAAACCAATGTCGCTGAACCTCCTAAAGGCGGGCTATCCGGTCACGGTCTACAACAGGAGCCGGCCGGCCGTGGATGCTGTGGTGGCAGCGGGGGCCAGGGTCGCCTCCTCTCCAAAGGAGGTCGCCCAGAACTCTGACGTCGTGATAACCATCGTCACCGACACACCGGACGTGCAGCAAGTGGTCTTGGGACCGAATGGGGTCATCGAAGGCGCGCGGAAGGGCCTCGTCCTGATAGACATGAGCACCATCTCGCCGAAGGTCACGCGGACGATCTCCTCCGAACTGGCCAAGGCCGGCACCGCGATGCTCGACGCGCCCGTCAGCGGTGGAGACAAAGGAGCGAGAGAAGGAACGCTCACCATCATGGTGGGCGGACCTGAGGATGCCTTCAACGAATGTCTGCCCATCCTCCAGGCTATGGGAAAGAAGGTCGTGCGCATGGGGGATAGCGGCGCCGGACAGCTCACCAAACTGGCGAACCAGATTCTGGTGATGGGCAACATCATGGGAGTCTGCGAGTGCCTCGTCTTCGCCAAGAAGGCAGGGCTCGACCAGAAGAGAGTCATCGACTCGCTCTCGGCGGGAGCGGCTTCCTCATGGAGCCTCATCAATCTGGGCCCACGTGCCGTGGATGGGGACTTTGCCCCCGGCTTCAAGATTAAACTGCTGCAGAAGGACCTCAAGCTGGTCCTGGCCAGCGCGAACGAGTTGAACGTCGCCCTTCCTGCCTCGGCGATGGGCCACCAGCTCTACAACGCGCTCGAGGCGGCGGGTATGGGGGAAGAGGGCACGCAGGCCCTCATCAAGATTTTTGAGGAGATGGCCGGGCTCCGCTAGCCACTTTCTGTCCTCTTCTCGTAGGCGGACAGGCGAAGAGGAGGATTTTCGCCTAAGAGTTCCACGTTAGAAGCTGGTGAGCCGATGGTCTGTCAATCCGGGAGGTCGGCAGCCGGCGGGATAACGAAGATGGGGGTCCGCGAGAGATTTCCACCCATGACGCGCCTTAAGTCCCCGACGCTACTGAATGGAGGCGTTTCTCTTCCTTCGGATTGTCACCTTCCGCCTTCAATACCAGCCGGGCGGAGAAGGGGTGCATTAGGAACATCCCACCGACATCCAGCCAGCATGCGATTGACGAATAGTTAGCAACGGGGTATCGACG